>NZ_JAJSPB010000018.1:0-78210 GCF_021282325.1 Marinobacter sp. G11 | reverse complement strand
GTTTTGATGGGGGAATCAGGCAGCCTGCCAGGGTGGCAGCTTTGCCGTGGAATCAGTGGCAGCTTTCGCGTGGAATGGGTGGCAGGCTTCGTCTGGAATCAGTGGCAACCTTGGTCTGGAATACGCACGTTTCATTTCCAACGGTTTGTGTACGGGTTGATGAAAAGGCTCTGGTACGATGCTAATAGGGCATTCCCCAAAGTGCTGGCTAATCTCATAAACCTTTCCCTCACAGCTATCTGAGCGCTCTAAGGTTCTCACCAATCCGTGGCTTCGTAACTTTTCCATCTCCGTATATACATACCACCAAAGGTCTTTTTTGGAGGGCCTTACATTTTCGGAAATGCTATTAGTGTATTGATTCCGAATCCGTATCAGCTCGAATCGATTGCCAGCCTCTTCCGAGAGGATTTCGTGGAGGATCCTATCCATAGTTGGGGCGTTCTCGGACATATTTTCCTCATCACTGACAATTTCACCATTACTCAAATGGGTATTATATGCCGTGGCCTATTTAACTCAAGGTATAGATAGTTTAGGTGTCAGTCAGAGGCACCTATGGATACAGTTCGACTAGAGTTTGGTAAGAACCTCAGGAAAATCAGAAAGCTCAAAGGGTTTTCGCAGGAGCAACTCGCTTACACCGCTGGTATTGACCGAAGTTACATTGGGAAGGTCGAACGCGGGCAGGTAAATCTCACCATCGAAAAGCTGTATATTTTGGCGGGCACTCTTGGCTGCTCACCAAAAGATCTGGTTCCGGACCTGAGCAAGGTGGGGGCTGATGACTCAAAACCAAGGACGTAGAGTTACCGCCTCCAAGTCACACTTGTGTGATCAGGAAACTCTTCATTGAGGTTGCTTTGGAGACATCTAATTCTCGGATTCAGTTTTTGCCAGTGTGACCCTCGACACTTGTAACGCTTATTCCTATATACGTCGTTGACATGTGTAACATTGACGCTCTATGCGAACTTTCTGACAAATGTTCCAGTGTTTGAGTGAAAAAAACATTAGAATCTCCTCCCGAGGCTTATTATGAGGGCTTTCGACAGATTGTTACTCAGTCACTCACTGAGGCACTATTAGATATAACGGTGATATGCCGACCCCGGTGAAGTACCACTCGAAAGTGATGCGGGAAGCCTTCGGGGATATTGAACACAAGGCCGAAGCGGAACTGCTGGCACTGCTACCCGATGACTTGCGGGAGGATTTCGCTCCCTACGTGCGGGAGTCGCAGCTGGGCCAGGCGGAGAAAGAGCTGATCAAGGCAGCAGACCGGCTGTCAGCCCTGCTGAAATGCCGGGCCGAGATCCAGACCGGCAACAAGGAATTCGAGCCGGCGGCTGAGCAGATACTCCATGGCCTGCAACAGCAGGCCCTGCCGGAAGTGCTGTACTTTCTGGAGGTGTTTGCACCCAGTTACGAGCGCCCGCTGGACCATTTGCTGGGCTAGCGAGTGCCGTAACCGGGTTTATGGCTTAGCTGTTGCCGGCTGAGGCCACCATGCCACCACGCAGGCCGTCCCGGCTCAGAGCGTCCCGAACGGCATCTTCAGGGCTGCCGGCCAGTTCCCGGAACATGCCCATGGAGCCCAGCAGGGCGGAGGATTCGTAAGGTACGAAGACCCGCTCGCCGTCTTTCGCCATGGTGGGCAGGGCTTTGATGTAGCTCTGGCCCAGCAGGTAGCCGACAACGGTGCGCTTGTTTTCCTCCGAATCGCCAATGGCGTTGAGTACCAGGCGGATCGACTCCTGCTCACCCTGGGCGCGCAGAATCGCGGATTCCTTGTCGCCCTGGGCGTTCAGGATCGCGGACTCGCGCTGGCCCTGGGCCATGGCAATGGCGGCGGATTTCTCGCCTTCCGCCTCGGTTACGGTGGCCCGGCGCTTACGCTCAGCGGCCATTTGCAGGCGCATGGCTTCTTCCACTTCTTCGGGCATGCTGATGTCCTGCACTTCCACCCGGGTCAGCTTGACGCCCCATTTCGAAGCGGCATCTTCCATTTCCGCCTGGATGGCATTGTTGACCTCGCTGCGGGATTCGAACAGCTTGTCCAGCTCCATCTTGCCCACCACCGAACGCAGCGTGGTCTTGGCCAGCACCTCCACCGCCTGGCTCATATTGGCGACTTCGTATACGGCCCGGCGGGGGTCGATGATCTGGTAGTAAAGCGCCCCGTTGATTTTCACCGTAACGTTGTCGGTGGTGACCACCGGCTGGCCGGGAAAGTCCATCACGGTTTCGCGGCGGTCAATGCGGACTTCGTCAGTGGTGACCGGGTGATACTCATCGCCCATGCGCATGTAGCGGATCATGCTGATCGGGCGGGGTTTCTCGATGAACGGAATGATGATGTTGATGCCGCTCTCCAGCACCCGGTTAAACGAGCCCAGGCGCTCGATCACCATGACTTCGGACTGCCGGATAATGACCAGCCCCTTGGCAATAACGAAAACGCCAACAGCGACAACGATAAGGCTGATGACCAGCCCCGGGGTAACCAATGCTTCCATGTTTACTGCTCCTTGTTGGGATGTGCGAGATGCACGATGGCGGTTGTGCCATCAAAGGTTTCAAAAATCACTGGCGTGCCTTCCGGCAGTTCAGGGCTGCTGCCGTCCGCGAGTTTCAGGCGGTAGAAGTCGCCATTGACCTCAATACCGGTGGCGCCGTCAAAGTCACGTAATTGAGAGTGGTAGAGCTTGCCGTGTTCCACGCCGGTGCCTGTAGTGCCATAGGCAACCCCTTTGGGGGAGAACCTGGGGCGTATCCAGAGGATGGCCACCGGAACCAGAATGCCGGACAGAACCCCCATCGCTACCAGTTGCCATTCAAAAGATGCGCCGAGAGACGCCACCAGTGCGGTCAGTGCGGCCGCCACGCCGAGGGCGAGCAACAGCAGTACGCCGGAGGTGAGTTCGGCCAGGCTGAGGGCCAGGGCCAGAATCAGCCAGAAGTGGGTAAGACTCCATTCCATAGTCAGTTTTATCCCGTCGTCGAATCAAGTGGCCGGAGCGCCCGTTTCTGGGGGCGTGTGATGCCATTTTGCATGGCGGCCCAGCTGTTACAGTACCGGAGTTCTAAAGTACCTGCATCAGTAGCAAAAACAAGACAGAGGGTCGTAATCATGAAGGATCTCAAGAACAAAGTGGCTGTGGTAACCGGAGCCGGTTCCGGAATCGGCCGGGCCCTTGCCAGTGTGTTAGCCGCCAAAGGCTGCCGGCTGGCGCTGTCTGATGTTAACGAAGCCGGGCTGGCGGAAACCGTGGCCGCCTGCGGTGGTGCCGACGTGCGTTCGTACCTTCTCGATGTCTCTGACCGCGAAGCCATCTACGCCCACGCCGAACAGGTACGGGCGGACTTCGGCAAGGTTAACCTGGTCATCAACAACGCCGGTGTGGCGCTGTCGGCCTCCGTTCGCGAGATGACCGACGAAGACTTCAAATGGGTGATGGATATCGACTTCTGGGGCGTGGCCCACGGTACCCGCGCCTTCCTGCCCCACCTGATCGAATCCGGTGAGGGCCATGTGGTGAACGTCTCCAGCGTATTTGGCCTGATCGGCGTGCCCAAACAGAGCGCCTACAACGCGGCCAAGTTTGCCGTGCGGGGCTTTACCGAATCCCTGCGCCAGGAAATGAAACTGGAAAACCAGCCGGTGCAGGTCAGCTGCGTACACCCCGGCGGAATCCGCACCAACATCGCCAACTCCGCCCGCATGGGTAAATCCGAAAACGGTGAAGCCCAGCGCAAAGGCTTCGACAAGATTGCCATGACCACCCCGGACAAGGCTGCGAAAATTATCGTGAAAGGCATCCTGAAAAACGAATCCCGCATCCTCGTGGGCCCGGATGCCTGGGGCATCGACGCCATCAACCGCCTGCTCGGCTCCGCCTACCAGCCGCTGGTCGAACGCTTCTCCCGCAAGAACCTGTACATCTGACCTGACAAGCCCCGGCAGCACTGGAGCTGCCGTCAAATTACGGTATCCTTGGCTGAATCACCATCAGCCAAGGATCGCTTTGCCATGTGCGAACTGCTGGCCATGAGCGCCAACACCCCCACCGACCTGTGCTTCAGCTTCACCGGCCTGACCCGCCGCGGCGGCGACACCGGCCCCCATAAAGACGGCTGGGGCGTGGCCTTCTACGAAGGCAAGGGCGTGCGCAGCTTCCACGACGCCGACGCCAGCGCCAACTCCCGCATCGCCGAAGTGGTTCAGACCCACCCCATCAAAAGCGAAGTGGCCATCTGCCACATCCGCCAGGCCAACGTCGGCGAAATCTGCCTGGCCAACACCCACCCGTTTATCCGTGAACTCTGGGGCCGATACTGGGTCTTCGCCCACAACGGCCAACTCACCGGCTTCCGCCCCGAACCCGGCTTCTACGAGCCGGTCGGCGACACCGACAGCGAAGCCCTGTTCTGCGACATCCTCAACCACCTGCGCAGCCACTGCAGCCGCGACACCCCGCTCGAAGACGTCGTCGCCAGACTCGTGAGCCTGTCCCAGGCCTACGCCAGCGAAGGCGTCTTCAACCTGCTGCTCAGCAACGGCGACTGCCTGTTCACCTACTGCACCACCAAAATGGCCAGCATCACCCGCCGAGCCCCGTTCGGCCCGGCCCGGCTGAAAGACGCCGACGTCACCGTCGATTTCGAATCTGAAACCACCCCCAACGATATCGTCAGCGTGATCGTCACAGAACCCCTGACCACCGATGAAAAATGGGATGTCTACCAGCCCGGCGAATGGAGGCTGTGGAAGAAGGGAGAAGTCATGATGTCAGGCCTGACAAAGTAGGCCCAGGTAAGATAACTCCGGCCCCAAAGGGCCCGGAGAACACACACCAGTTCAGTCGGAGACAGTTCGTCAGTCAGATCAAGCAGGTGAGCGGGTGGGGATGCCTTTCTGCAGGAAAAAAGATGTCTGAGCGAAGCGAGTTGTTTTTTCCGGAAGAAAGGCATCCCCACCCGATCGCCCGCGTAACTCCAAACATACCCAAAACCAGAGCTTACTGAAGAGTCCGCCGATTCCCACTCTTATACTGCGGCGCAATATACTGCTGAATCTGCGCCTTAAACCGCCCGATCAGCTCGCTATTGTCCTTATCCCAGGGATGGAAATCCGGCTTGAAATACTCCGCCCAGGCCGGAATCAGGCTAGAGAAAGCGCCGTCCTTGCCCCACATGCGCCACATGCCCTTGGCTGCCCCCTTCACCGAAAAGTTCTTGCGATCCTTCATCACCATCCGCCCGGTAAACCAGGTCGCCACCACACCCAGTGCAGCCGTCGCGAACAACTGGTAGAAAGCCCGCTCGGCATAGGTGCCGCCCACCTGCTGGAACACATCATAGGCCACCGCCTTGTGCTCGGTTTCCTCAATGGCATGCCATACCCACAACGGCCGCATGGACTCGTGCATATCCTCACGCACATCGTCCCGCTCCAGCAGCATATCCGCCATCATCGCCGTGATATGCTCCAGGGCACAGGTCACCGCCAGCTGATGCCGCTTGGGCAACTTGCGGGCCAGGTCCAGAATCACCTTCAGATCCTTTTCCATCTCCTCCACCGGCATACCCTGATCGCGAACATGCTGGTTCATGGCAATATGCTCCAGGGAATGCATGGCCTCCTGGCCAATAAAGCCCCGAACCTCGGCCTTCAGCTTCGGATCGTTGATCTGATCGCGGAACGCCCGCACAGAATCCACAAAAAACTGCTCGCCTTCCGGAAACAGCACAGACAGTGCGTTCATGGTGTGGCTGATCAGATAGTTATTGTCCAGCCAGTAGCGGGGCACCTTCTCATCGAACTCGAAGCCCATGCGCTGGGGCTTGATGGCGACGTTGTCCGGGGTATGTGAGGCCTTGGCCTGGCCGTTGGCGTGTGCGGTGGTCAGCATGTTGTTACTCCTGTGCGTTTGAACGCTTTGGCTGATGTCATGGCTCCAGTGTGGGCCAGTCAACCAACAAGCTGAATGCGCAAACGGGCCGGCCATCGTTCACAATGGGCCACCGGAGCCCCGCATTGACCGGTATGACGGCAAACATGCGGCCCGCAGCCCCACTGTTGCTTTGATGGGGTTCTGGTACAGTCAGTAACCAGACATTTATCAATTCAGGAACAGACTATGGCAGCAACGGGAGCGGACACCGAGAAGCAGATGTTAGGGCTGTTTCTGGTGCCGGGCGTTTACCTGCGGGTACTGGCAGAAACCGTACGCAAGCTGGGCCATAACGACCGCTCCCTGTATCAGGGGCTGGCCTTCACCGCTGAAGACCTCAAAGCCAACGACAGCCGCGTGTTTGTCACCGACGCCATCCTCATGGCCCAGCGGGCACTGGAACTGGCCGGAAAGGATGGCCTGAGCTTCCAGCTGGCGCGGGAGCTGCGGGTAACCATCCACGGCACCCTCGGCTTCGCCGCCCTCACCAGCCCCACCTTTGAAGGCGCCCTGGATTCCGTGCGCCGCTACCTGCAACTGCGGGCGCCGTTCCTGAGCATGAAACAGTCCCTCGCTGGCGATCAGGTACTGGTGCAGCTGTGCACCGAGTTTGATGTGCCCGGGTTGTACAGCTTCCTGGCCGAAACCGTCAGCGCCACCCTGATTCTGCTGACCGAGCAGCTACTGGACCGCAGCGACGCCGAGGCCAAAGGCTTTGCCCTGTCCGACGGCAAGCTGCCCGGCGTCTCGGTACGCCTGAGCGCCCCGGAACCCGGCTATTACCCAGCGTTTGCCAGCCAGCTGCCGGTGCGGTTCGACTACGGCCAGCCGGAAGAAATGCTGATCTTCCCGCGCCAGATGCTGGATGTACGAATGCGCCTGGCCGACGCCGAAGCCTCCCAAATGGCCCGGGACCAATGCGAGTTCGAGCTGCAAAAGGCCCTGAAAGAACAAGGCGACATCGTACTGGCCATCCGCAACATGCTTAGAATGACCCCGGGGCCGCTACCATCTCTGGAAGCCATGGCCGAGCGATTCCACGTCTCATCCCGAACCCTAAAGCGCCGCCTGGCGGACCGGGACACCAGTTACCGCGAAATCGTAGAAGCCGTCCTGAAAGACCGGGCCATCCAGCTGTTACGCTATACCACCCAGTCCGTCAGCGAGATCGCCTACGAACTGGGCTATGCCGACCTGTCCAACTTCAGCCGGGCGTTTCGGAAGTGGACAGGCAAGTCTGCCTCTGAATTTCGGGAAGGTGGGGTTGATCCGGCGCCTGATGTTGGGCCTTGATAGTTTGTTTGTTGCGCCTTTGATTTGGGAGCGTGGTCGCAGGGTGGCCAGAGAATTTTTTCTGCGAAAAACAACTCGCTTCGCTCAGACATCTTTTTCGCAGAAAAAATTCTCTGACCACCCCACGCCCTGCTGACCTTTTTGATGGCGTACCCGTTAATACAGGGGACAGGACGGTTTCTGAACATTCTTTTCATTGTTCTTTACCGTTTTTGGCAGTTGTCTTTCCCCGCCTATGCCCCGATATTGTGACGGACGGGGAGGTTGGATTATTTTTCCCGCCAGAAAAAAGATGTCTGAGCGAAGCGAGTTGTTTTTTCCAAGGGAAAAATAATCCAACCTCCCCAGTCCCGCCCCCATAACCAAAAGGCTGGGGCCCAAGCCGAACCCGAACCCAAACTTGAACCCAAACAAAAGGAACCAGGATGAACGGACAACCAGACACCCACAGCAAAGTCATAGGCTACCTGCTCTGGATCTTCGGATTCCTGGGCTCGCACAGGTTTTATTATGGCAAACCGATCACCGGCACCATCTGGTTCTTCACACTGGGGCTGTTCTTCATCGGCTGGATCATCGACCTGTTTCTGATTCCGAGTATGGATAGGCAGGCCGACCGGCGTTTTCAGGAAGGCGAGGTCAGCTACAACATCAGCTGGATTCTGCTCACCTTCCTGGGGGTGTTCGGCATCCATCGCATGTACATGGGCAAGTGGATTACCGGGCTGATCTACCTGCTGACTGGCGGCTTGTTCTTCATCGGCGTGCTGTACGACTTCTGGACCCTGAATAACCAGGTTTCCGAGCGTAACCACGAAGTCCGTTTCGGCTGATTACAGGCCGGCGGCGGTTTCCAGCTCGGCCAGGCCTTCTTCCAGGTGGTCGAGCATTCGCTGCATGCTGGGCAATGTCCGGCGGCAGCCGATGAGGCCGAATTCTACCTGGCCGTTGTAGCTGGTCAGGGTCATGTTCAGGGCCAGGCGGTCCATGGCGATGGAGACCGGGTACATGCCTTCGAGCCTGGCGCCGTTCCAGTAGCGGGGCTCTGAAGGGCCGGGTACGTTGGAGATCACCACGTTGAAGGTCTGCCAGTTTGGCGCCATGCCGGTGAGCAGGTGGAAGGCCGCCGGGGCCAGGGTCAGGGCGGTGTAGTTGACGATTTCCTCTGACGACATGTTCCGGTAGCGGTCCTTGGCTTCCTCCATGCTCTGGTGGATTTTCATCAGGCGCTGGCCGGCATTGTTTTCATCGGTGTGCAGGTTGGCCAGGATCACGCCGACCTGGTTGCCTTCGGAACTGTCGTCCCGGCGCAGGGAAACCGGCACGAAGGCGATCAGCGGTTTCGCCGGCAGGGCATCCTGGTTCATCAGATAGGTGCGCAGGGCTGAGGCACACATGGCGGTGACCACGTCGTTCACGGTGGTGCCATAGGCTTCACACACCGCCTTGATGCGTTTCAGGCAGTAAGACTGGGCGGCGAAGCGGCGGGAACCGGTAATTTTCTGGTTCAGAACGCTGCGCGGGGCGTGGAAGATGGAGTGGTAGGCCGGGTCTTTGCGGGCCTGGTTGATGGTTTTCAGCAGCTCCTTCGCCACTGTAGGAATGGTGCCCAGCTGTTTGCCGGAGCTGCCCAGCAGGTGGGTAACGCTGCGCCAGAGTGACAGGCTGCCATCATCGCCACCGGAACGCGCCCTTGGTGTCATATCCCAGATCGGCGGCATGCCGGTTTCTTGCGGATTCTCGCTCAGCATCCGGGTGGCCAGGCGCATCGCGGAAACACCGTCGATCAGCGAGTGATGCACCTTGGTGTACAGGGCAAACTGGCGGTCTTTCAGCCCTTCAATCAGGTGCACCTCCCACATCGGTCGCTCCCGGTCCATCAGGTGCGAGTGCTCGGCCGACACAAACGACAACAGCTCCCGGATGCGACCCGGCGTTGGCAGCGCTTCAAAGCGGAAGTGGTGCTCCAGGTCGAGCTGATCGTCTTCCACCCACACCGGCTGGCCCAGCCGGTAGCTCAGCCGGCGGTTGAACGGCGCGGTTACCTGATGCTGCTGCCGCAACTGCTCCGCCAGCCGGGCAACGTAATCGTCCGGGGCGTTTTCGGGAAAGGAAAACAGCTGAAGCCCGCCCACGTGCATGGGTTGCTGGCGCTTTTCCAGCCAGAGGAACAATTGGTCGGTGGGGCTGAGAGGTGTCACGGTGCATCTCGTGTTGTTGAGGATAGAGATGATACTACCGCAACTTGCCCGACACCGGATTGACCCAAACAAACCCGGCTGACGCCCGTTCAGCGACCCCAGGGGCTCAGGCCGCCACCGACGCCGCCCGAGCCACCGGCACCTCCAGCCGAATCCGGTTGCCGTCCAGCAACACCGGATAGGCCCTCACCTGCACGCCCTCGTCTTCCAGACACCGCCCGGTACGCAAACTGAAATGCTGCTTATACAACGGCGAAGCCACCACCGGCTCCCCGTTCAAATCCCCCGTAATCCCCCGGGCCAGCACGTTCGAACCACTGAACGGATCGGTATGGCTGATGGCAAACAACGCCGGCAACCGATGCGGCAGATAAAACACCGCCACCGGCCCGTCCTCCGTCCAGACGGCAATGCCGGAATCCGCCACCAGATCATCCACCGTACAAACCGCTTCCCAACAAGTACGAGCTTTCATAAAACGTTCTCCTGAATCCCAATGTCTTTAACTTGCCTATCCCACTTATGTCTGTGAGCGCGGGGGTCGGGGTAATTTTCTGGCGGGAAAAAAGATGTCTGAGCAAAGCGAGTTATTTTTTCCAGAAGAAAATTACCCCGGCCCCCGTGCTCAGCCCCCAAGCCAGAAGGCTACGAAGAAGCCAGCTCCAAAACAGGCCGACGCTGCCCCCGCTCCGAAGTCCACTGCTGCACCGGATCAGTCTGCTCCGGCGCATTCACAAACTCCCGGAACCGCTTGCGCTTCTCCGGATCCTCAACCGCCGTCTTCCACTCACACTGATAGGTATCCACCAGACCCGCCATATGCTGCTCCAGCTCCTCACCAATACCCAGGCTGTCCTCCAACACCACCTGCTTCAGATACGCCAGACCACCCTCCAGATTCTCCATCCACACCGATGTCCGCTGCAGCCGGTCCGCCGTGCGCACATAGAACATCACCACCCGGTCAATCGTGCGGATCAGCTCCTCATCCGACAGATCCGTCGCAAACAGATCCGCATGCCGTGGCCGCATCCCGCCATTACCACACACGTACAGGTTCCAGCCCTTCTCCGTGGCAATCACCCCGAAATCCTTGCTCTGGGCCTCCGCGCATTCACGGGTGCAGCCGGACACCGCCATCTTCACCTTGTGAGGCGCCCGCAGGCCCTTGTAGCGATTCTCCAGAGTGATCGCCATGCCAACACTGTCCTGCACGCCGTAGCGGCACCAGGTGCTGCCGACGCAGGACTTCACCGTGCGCAGGGATTTACCGTAGGCGTGGCCGGTTTCGAAGCCGGCGGCAATCAGCTTTTCCCAGATCTCCGGCAGTTCGCTCAGGGTGGCGCCAAACAGATCCACCCTCTGCCCGCCGGTGATCTTGGTGTACAGATCGTACTCCCTGGCCACTTCGCCCAGCACAATCAGCTTTTCAGGGGTAATCTCGCCGCCCGGAATGCGTGGCACGATGGAGTAAGTGCCGTTCTTCTGCATGTTGGCCATGAAGGTATCGTTGGTGTCCTGCAGCGGCACGTGGTCCGTGGCCAGGATGTGCTCGTTCCAGCAGGTGGCCAGAATCGAACCCACAGTCGGCTTGCAGATATCACAGCCCTGGCCCTTGCCGTATTGCTTGAGCAGGCCCCGGAAGGTGCGGATGCCGTTCACTTTCACCAGGTGGAACAACTCCTGGCGGGTGTAGGGGAAGTGTTCGCAAAGGTCGGTGCACACCTCTACGCCACGCTTTTCCAGCTCGCTGTCCACCACCTTTTTGAGCAAAGCGGCACAGCCACCACAGCCGGTGCTGGCCCTGGTTTCGGCCTTCACTCCGCCCAGATCGGTGCAACCGGCGTCAATGGCGCCGCAGATATCGCCCTTGGTGACGTTGTGGCAGGAACAGATGGACGCGGTATCCGGCAGGGCATCGGCCCCCAGGGCCGGGGCGCCGCCTTCGCTTTCCGGCAGTATCAGCGCTTCCGGGTTCGCCGGTAGCTCGATGCCGTTGAGGGCGTATTGCAGCAGGGTGTCGTAGGGGCCGTTGTCGCCCACCAGAATGGCGCCCAGCAGAGTTTTGCCGTCCTGGCTCACCACCATGCGCCGGTAGTGGCCGGCCTGCTCATCGTGAAAACGGATATTGCGTGCACCCGGGGTCTGGGCGTGGGCATCGCCAATGGAGCCCACATCCACCCCCAGCAACTTGAGCTTGGTGCTCATGTCGGCGCCGGTAAAGGCGGCGCTGGCGTCTTTGTTCAGCTCGGCTGATAGCGTGCGGGCCATGGTGTAACCCGGCGCCACCAGGCCAAAAATGCGGTTATTCCAGAGTGCGCATTCGCCGATGGCATGAATATTCGGGTCGGAAGTGGTGCATTGATTGTTGACCACAATGCCACCGCGCTCGCCCACCTCCAGACCGCAGGCCCGGGCCAGGGTATCCTGGGGGCGGATGCCGGCGGAGAACACAATCAGGTCGGTCTCCAGATGGCTCTCATCCGAGAAATTCATCCGTAGCCGCGCACCGCTTCCCGGCACGATGGCGGTGGTGGCTTTCTCGGTGTGCACCTGTACGCCGAGGTCCTCGATCTTCTGACGCAACAGGGCGCCACCCTGATCGTCTAGCTGCACCGGCATCAGGCGCGGGGCGAATTCCACCACATGGGCCTGCAGGCCGAGGCTTTTCAGGGCATTCGCCGCTTCCAGCCCCAGCAGACCGCCGCCCACCACCACGCCGGTTTTTGCAGACTGGGCGCTGGCCTGAATGGCGTCCAGGTCGTCCAGGGTGCGGTACACGAAGCATCCGTCCCGGTCGTTGCCTTCAATCGGCGGTACAAACGGATAGGAGCCGGTGGCCAGTACCAGTTCGTCATAGGGATAGACGCCCTTGGCGGTGGTTATCACCCGGGCGTCCCGGTCGATGGCGGTAACCGGCTCATTCAGGCGAAGGTCAATGCCCTGTTCCCTGTACCAGTCTGCCGTGCCCATGGCCAGGTCGGCATGGGTGGAGCCACTGAAGTACTCCGACAGGTGCACCCGGTCGTAGGCCAGTTGCTTCTCTTCCCCGAACACCAGAATGTTAAAACTCCCGGCAGCCGGCGACTGGGTGAATTGCTCCAGGAAGTGATGGCCAACCATGCCGTTGCCGATCACGATCAGGGTTTGTTTGCTCATGGTGTTGTCCTCTCTCATGGCAACGGCTCAGGCCGCTGCGTCGCAATAGGGTTTGCCGAAGGCGATGGTGTCCCGATAGCGGGAAATGTTGGCGCCGGAGCGAATCAGTTGGCTGTACCAGAGGCTGTTGGTGGTGTCGCCCAGCAGGATGGCCCCGGTCAGCCGGTTGCCATCCACCAGCAGTTGGCCGTATACGGCCCGTGTCCGGTCCTGCCACTCAATGAGTTCGGTGTGTTCACCCGGGGCTATCCGGCCACAGGAAAAAATCGGCAGATCACTGATCTTCAGGCGGGTGGCCACCTCTCCGGGCTCGAATGTCCCGGCGCCCGGCGCCTGGCAAAGATGCTGTGCGAGGATGCGCGCCTGCTCGTAACCCGGCTCGACCAGGCCAAAGGTGTGGTCATGAAACTGGCAGCACTCACCCAGTGCGTAGACATGCGGGCTGGACGTCATCAGGTGCGGATCGACCCGAACACCCCGGTCACAGGTGAGGCCGGCGTCAGCGGCCAATCCCTTGTTAGGTGTAATACCGGTGGCAATAACCACCAGGTCAGTGGGCAGAACCGTTCCGTCGCCCATTTCCACGGCGCGGACCTGATGCCTGCCGAGCAGGGAGACGGGCGAGGTGCCGGTTCGGATATTCAGCCCCCGTTGCTGTAATCTACGCCGCAGAATATCGCCGGCGATGGGGTTCAGCTGGCGGTTGAGCAGGTGGCCGCTGCGGTGCAGAACCGTAACCTTCATGCCCCGGGCCCGCAGCCCTTCGGCCGCCTCCAGTCCCAGAAACCCTCCGCCGATGACCACGGCCCGCCGGTGTGCCTGAGCCTGCCGGGTCAGCGTGCGGGTGTCGGCCAGATCCCGGAAGTTCATCACGCCATCAAGGTCTTCACCTGGGAGGCCAGGGCGGGAGGGGCGCGCTCCGGTGGCCAGCACCAGCGTGTGGTAGGGCTGAATGCGGCCACAGGCGGTTGTTACCTGGCGCTGGCCCGGATCGATATGGGTGACAGGCTCGTGCTGGTGCACCTCAATGCTGTGTTTCCGGAACCACTGCCAGGGTTTCAGTTCCAGATCGGTTTCCTGAATCTGATCAGCCAGTAATGACGACAACTGGATCCGGTTGTAGGCAGCGAAGGGCTCACCGTTAAACACCACAATCCGGCTGAACGGATGCCCCTGGGCTACCAGTTGCTCCAGCAGCCGCTGCGCGACCATGCCGTGGCCGCAGATCACCAGCGGGTTGTCCTGTGTGTGTTCCATGGAATTGAACTCCTACAGCAACGAAAAAAGCCGGAGCATCATGCTCTCCGAAGAGAACAGATGGTCCGGCACCAATGCCAACAACAATGATCTGATGGTCCGGCCTGATTCCATGGCCGGGACAGTCGTCCTTGATTAAGGATTAGCGATCTTCGTGCCAACTTTCCATGCCATTATTATTCAATGAGTTACAGTAAATCGATGGAGGAGACGGGGTGGTTAGAGTGAAAAGGGTGCCCCGGGATGGGGCGAGGTGCACGATGATTGGGCCGGAAGGGGTGGCCTGTAAATTGCTGCATACCGGGCAGACAGGAACAAATTGTGTAATGACACCAGGAGCTGCACCATGAACAACAAACGCCATGCCCATGTGACCGCGCCAGCGACGGCTGCGGAATTCCTGATGGCCTCCCGGCAGTGTGAGATCCGTAACCTGGAATACTTTCTGCAGATGGGGCGGTTGGTGCAGAGCGTTGGCAACCTGGTCCATGGCCTGCAAAGGGAGCGTGGTGCCACCAACCTTTATCTGGGGTCCGGTTGCCAGCGCTTTGCCCGGGAACGGACCTTCATGGCCGGCGAGAACGACCAACTGGCCGCCACCTTCCGGCAGGCACTGGCAGACATTCAGGAGGATCTCACCACCCATCCGGTCAGCAGCCCTCTGCTCGGGCACATCGCCAGCGCCTTGCACAGCCTCGATCAACTGCCGGGGTTACGGCAGAGAGTGAATGAACAGGTGGCCAGTGTCTCGGAGGCCACGGAGTGGTTTTGCGACAGTATTCATCAACTGATTACCGTGGTTTTCGAGGCGGCTGAAACCGTGGCCGAGCCTTCTATCGCCGGCCTGCTGGTAGCCATGGTGCATGTGATGAATGGCAAGGAATACTGCGGTCAGGAGAGGGCCGCAGGCTCGGCGGGATTCTCCAGCGGGCACTTCGATAACGCACTGTCCCGGCGCATGATGCACCTGGTTGAAGCACAGGAACGGTGCTTTGAGGTGTTTATCGGCTTTGCTAACGAAGACAGCCTGTCGCTCTGGCAAGCCCTGCGCGCTCACCCGCGGGAACTGGAAATCGAGCGGATGCGACAGACGGCCGTCTCGGTCGGGCGTTACAAGTCCCTGGATAACGAGATGGCCGACCGCTGGTTTAACCTGATGACCGACCGTATGGACGATTTGAAGAAGATTGAGGATTCGGTGGAGAGCGCCTTTCACCATCGCTGCGTTCAACGCTACACCGAAGCCCGCCACTCCCTGGCTCACCAGGAAACCCTGCTGGCCTCGCTGGAACAACGGCATGCCTCACCAACGCCTGTGCTGGTGGTCTGCGATAACGGTGTAGATGCCGGAACCGCCGACGCATGGGCCGGGGAAGGTGTCGGGCAGCAATCAGGCCGATCCATCTTTGACCTGGTTCAGGAACAGACCCGCCGCCTGCGTCAGATGTCCGAAGAATTGCAGAGTGCCAAAGATGCCCTGGAAGACCGCCGTACCCAGGAAAAGGCCGTCTTGCTGTTGATGGAACACCGCAACATCAGCAACGATGAAGCGCACCGCCTGCTGCGTAAGCTGGCCATGGACCAGGGTAAACGGCTGCCGGACGTCGCCCGGGCACTGGTCTCCATGGCGGGGGTATTAAGCTGAAATCGGGATAAGGCAGGTGCGGGCAAAGCCCGCCCCTGCACACACTCAAGCGGTGGCTGAATGTTTACTGGCCGGCGTTTCGGGTTTTGTACTGCTGCCGCGCCGACTGTTCAGAGACTCCAGCTTGCGTTGTTTCTCGTACAGGAACGACAACACCTCCTGCCGGTAATGCACATACCTGGTATCATCCGCCAACGCCACGCGATTGCGTGGCCGAGGCAAATCAATGTGCAGATCCTCCCCCACCGTGGCTGCAGGGCCGTTGGTCATCATGATAATGCGGTCGGACAACAGCACCGCCTCGTCCACATCGTGGGTAATCATGATCACGGTATTGTTCAGCTCCTGCTGAATTTCCATCAGCGAATCCTGCAAATGCGCCCGGGTTAACGCATCCAGCGCCCCGAACGGCTCATCCATCAGCAACACACTGGGTTTCATGGCCAAGGCCCGGGCGATGCCCACCCGCTGCGCCATCCCCCCGGAAATTTCACCCGGCCGCTTGTTGGCGGCGTGGGCCATATTCACCAGCTCCAGGTTGTGGGTAATCCAGTCCTTGCGCTCCTGCCGGGTCATCGACTTGCGAAACACCTGCCGCACCGCCAGTTCCACGTTTTCATACACCGTTAACCAGGGCATCAGGGCATGATTCTGAAACACCACCGCCCGTTCGGGGCCGGGCGAATTTACCTCATGCCCGTCCAGTACACAGCCACCCCTGGAGGCCTGCAGTAACCCGGCAACAATGTTAAGCACCGTTGATTTTCCGCAGCCGGAATGGCCGATCAGTGAAACAAACTCCCCTTTCTGGATCTTCAAGTTCACATTGTCCAGGGCAACGAAGGGTCCTTTCGGCGTATCAAACGCCATCTCGACTCCGGTTAGTTCCAGATGTGTCTTATTCATTCCATGCCACCTTTTTCTGAATTAACAGCATTACCCGATCCAGCAAAAACCCGATAAACCCGATGGCCAGCACCGCCACCATAATCCGACTCAAAGACTGGCTACTGCCATTCTGGAACTCATCCCAGACGAACTTACCCAGCCCCGGGCTCTGCGCCAGCATCTCAGCGGCGATCAGCACCATCCAGGCAATACCCAGCGACACCCGCAAGCCGGTAAAGATCATCGGCACCGACGAAGGCAAAACCACCTTGCGCACGTGGGTCCAGAATGACAGCCGCAGTACCCGGGAGACGTTCAGCAGATCGGGACTCACTGCGGCTACCCCAACACTGGTATTAATCAGCGTCGGCCACAGACTGCACAGGGTGACTGTAATCATCGAGGTCAGGAACGACTTCTCGAACATCGGATCGTCACTGACATAGGTGGCGGACACCACCATGGTCACCAGCGGCAGCCAGGCCAGCGGAGAGACCGGTTTGAAGATCTGTATCAGGGGATTCACCGCAGCCTGGAAGTACCGGTTCAGGCCAAAGACAATGCCCAACGGCACTGCAATCAATGACGCCAGGGCGAAACCGGCCAGTACGGTCAGCAGGCTGGTGACCACCTGGTCGAGAAAGGTGGGCGCGCCCGGGTAATCCCGGATGCGGACGTCTGCCTGCGGATTGTCGGCCAGAATGCGGGCATTACGCTCCTCCTGCATGGTGATGAACTTATCGGCCCGCTCCCGCTGGCTGGCGTGCTCCTGCCACAGTTGTCCGGATTGCTCCCACACCTGCACCGGGCCGGGGAAAGCCCCCAGGGAGGTTTCCACCTGCGGTGCGGCCAGGTGCCAGAAGCCGAGGAAGAGCAGAATACCAACCAGCGGCAACAGCAGCTCTTTGCCCCGCGTGAGCCATTCGCGCGGATGCATACCGGAAAGCAGCTGGCGGCTGCCACTGGCCATGGACTGACCGATTCTTGCACTTAACGTAGTCATTTTTAGCCCTCCCTCACGGTGTCTCTGACCCTTTCAGGCCGATACTGAAACGATCGATGTAGGCGTTGGGTTGGCGCGGAGTGAACGGTACACCGTCAATCAGCTCACCCTGCATTGGACGTTCAAAGTTCTCCTGGGCAAAGTCCGGGAAGTCACTGGCGGTCATCAGGCCGTCCTTGATCAGTGACTGGGCGGCTTCGGCGTAAAGATCGCCCCGATACACCCGGGCTGCGGTCTTCATGTACCAGTCGTCGGATTTCGCCTCGGGAATCTGTCCCCAGCGACGCATCTGGCTCAGGTACCAGATCGCATCAGACGGATAGGGGTAGGTGGCGTGGTAGCGGAAGAAGACGTTGAAATCCGGTACTTCCCGGACATCGCCCTTTTCATACTCGAAGGTGCCGGTCATGGAGTTGGCAATGACTTCCCTGTCGGCCCCCACGTAGCTGGGACGCGCCAGAATGTCCACGGCGGCTTCCCGGTTGGCGTTCTGGTTTTCGTCCAGCCAGTAAGCGGCGCGGATCAGCGCCCGCAGTAAACGCAGGTGAGTGTTGGGGTATTGCTCCGCCCAGGATTCGGTCACCCCGAATACCTTTTCCGGGTTGTTGGGCCAGATTTCGTAGTCGGTAATCACCGGCACACCGATGCCCTTGAACACCGCCTGCTGGTTCCAGGGCTCACCCACGCAGTAGCCCTGGATGGTGCCCGCTTCCATGGTGGCCGGCATTTGCGGCGGTGGCGTTACGGAAAGGTGCACGTCGGCCTCGAGGGTGCCGCTGGTGTCACCGCGCTGGGGCGCGTAGAAGCCGGGATTCAGGCCACCGGCGGCCAGCCAGTAACGCAGTTCGTAATTGTGGGTGGACACCGGAAACACCATGCCCATGCGGAAGCGCTCGCCATTGGCACGGGTCTGCTCCACCACGGGCTTAAGGGCGCTGGCTGAAATCGGGTGGGCCAGACGCTCGCCTTCCATCTCCAGGTTCGGTTTCATCGCTTCCCAGACATCGTTGGACACGGTAATGCCGTTGCCGTTGAGGTCCATGCTGAAGGCGGTGATGATGTCGGCTTGGGTGCCATAGCCTATGGAGGCGCCCAGCGGCTGGCCGGCCAGCATATGCGCACCGTCCAGTTCGCCGGTGATCACCCGGTCCAGCAACACCTTCCAGTTCGCCTGGGCTTCGAGCTCCACGAACAGGCCCTCGTCCATGAAGTAGCCCTGTTCCCAGGCAACCGCCAGCGGGGCCATATCCGTGAGCTTGATGAAGCCAAGCTTCAGGTCGGGTTTCTCCGCCGGGCCAATCTCGGCCTGGGCCAGGGAACTCAGACCGATCAGGGTGGCGGTCAGTAAAGGTCGAACATAATGGTTCACTGTCTTCATCGGGATGCCTCTCGGTTCTTTCATTCCAGACGCGCAAAAAAAAGCGCCTGCCTCCGTTGCCGGAGAGCAGGCGCCGATGCCTGTAAATGAGAGCTGTGATGTCGTGATGGTTCACTAATTACTCAGCACAAGCCGTGCCATTTGGAACTATTCATGTATTTCAGTAGGTTGCGGGATCTCTAGTCGTTCAGGCAGGGGCGCCCGGTTCTGTGCCGGAGTGGTTTTGGTGCAGAAAATGGACAATTGCACCAAGGTGAACACCAATCGAGAGGCTTTCCACGGGATCTTTTTAACGGTGCAGCCTGGCTTCAACCTGCGCACCATGCGGCATTCAAGGCCCTTACACGCATCAAAGCGTGCACTGGCCTCCTAATTGCTTTCTTTAAAGACAGACAACTCAGGCAACGAAGCCCGCCCCCGGCTCTGGAAACAGAACCCGGGAGGCGGGTTTTTTTGGTTAAAAGCGAGGAACAGCATGAAACACCACGACACTCCAACGGACTCTATTGCCACCACCTGCCCCTACTGTGGTGTTGGCTGCGGTGTGCTGGCCACCTCCGGCTATGTCGGGGGCGATCGCCTGCATCCGGCTAATGGCGGCCGGCTTTGCGTCAAGGGCTCTGCCTTGCACGAGACGCTGGAGGATCCGAACCGGTTGTTGGAGCCAAAGGTCGGGGGGCGTGAGGTGACGTGGGCTGAGGCCATTGACCGGATAGCCGGGGCCATTTCTGAATCGGTGCGGGAGCATGGTCCGGAGTCGGTGGCTTTCTATCTCTCCGGGCAGTTGCTCACGGAGGATTATTACGTTGCCAACAAGCTGGCCAAGGGCTTTATCGGCACTCCGCATGTGGATACCAATTCCAGACTGTGCATGTCCTCGGCCGTTGCGGCCCACAAGCGTGCCTTTGGCGAGGACTGTGTCCCGGGCTGCTACGAGGATCTTGAGCTGGCGGACTTGCTGGTGCTTGCGGGCAGCAACGCCGCCTGGGCCCACCCGGTGCTGTACCAGCGGATGAGTGCGGCAGGTCGTCAGGGACGGAGAGTGGTGGTCATCGATCCCAGAAAGACAGCAACGACCGACCTGGCGGACCTGCACCTTCAGCTTCGCCCCGGAACAGACACCCTGTTGTTCAACGGCTTGCTGGTCTGGCTGCAGGATCATGAAGCGCTGGCGGATGACTATATTGCAAAGCACTGTAACGGTTTCGAGGAAACCCTGGCGATCGCCCGGTCCTGTGCCCCTTCTGTGCAAGCGGTGGCCAGCGGCTGCGATCTGGCAGCAGAAGATGTACGGTGCTTCTATGAGTGGTTTGCAGACACCGGGCGCACTGTGACCGCTTTTTCCCAGGGTATTAATCAGTCGGTCGCCGGTACCGACAAAGCCAATGCCATCATTAACTGCCATCTGGCTACCGGGCGGGTGGGCCTACCGGGTGCGAGCCCGTTTTCGTTAACCGGGCAGCCCAATGCCATGGGTGGTCGTGAGGTCGGCGGGCTCGCCAATACCCTGGCAGCCCATATGGATTATGACACCCCGGGCGCCATGCTCCGGGTCTCGGATTTCTGGCACAGCGAGCAGATGGCCAAGGGGCCTGGCCATAAAGCCGTGGAGTTGTTCGAGGCGGTTCACCGGGGTGAGATCCGTGTGCTCTGGGTAATGGGAACCAACCCCGCAGTCAGCCTGCCGGACACTGACCGGATTCACCAGGCACTGTCCCGTTGCCAGACGTTGATCGTTTCGGACTGTGTGGCTCAGACCGATACCACGCAGTTTGCCGATATCCTCTTGCCGGCTGCCGGCTGGGGCGAGAAAGATGGAACGGTGACTAATTCGGAGCGTCGCATTTCGCGCCAACGGCGGTTTCTATCCCTGCCGGAGAAGGTCCGGCCGGATTGGCAGATTATGCGGGATGTTGCCTGGGCCCTTGGCCATGCCCAAGCCTTCGACTACCGTTCCCCGGCCGATATTTTTCGTGAACATGCTGCGTTGTCCGGTTATGGAAACGGGGGCGAGCGTGTGTTCAATATTTCGGCGTTGTCTCAGCTCAGTGACAAGGAGTACGACGAACTGGCGCCGGTGCAGTGGCCGGTTACGGATGGTAATCCAGGAGCCTGGATGCAAACCCGCCGGCTGTTTTCGCACGGCAGGTTCCCTACGCCGGATGGCCGGGCCCGGTTGGTGCCTGTGTCCAGTTTGCCGCCCGGGCAGCAACCGAGCCCCCGGTATCCACTGGTGGTGAATACCGGGCGAATCCGGGACCAATGGCACACCATGACCCGAACGGCCGTGGCCCCCAGACTGCTTGCCCATCGCAGCGAGCCCTTTATTGAGCTGCACCCGGCGGATCTTGCCAACTTTGGCCTGACGGAAGGCGCGCTGGCGTTGCTGTGTGGGCAGGGCGGTGCCGGTTACGTTGGTCGGGTGCGGGCCAGCACCGGGCAGCGTACCGGTGAAGTGTTTGTGCCCATTCACTGGAATGGCCGGTTTGCCTCTGCTGCCCTGGCCTCCAGCCTGATCCGGCCGGTTGTGGACCCCATCTCCGGCCAGCCAGAAGGCAAGCACGGGGTGGCGACAATCCGGCCCCTGGTGACTTGCTGGCAGGCGAGGCTGATGTTGAATGACGCCAGCGATGTTTCATTGGACACCACTGCCCTTGTCTACTGGAGCCGCCAGCGCTTGCCCCACAGTCACAGCTGGTGGTTCGCCGGTGGCCATGACATGAACTGGGATGACTGGGGGCAAGGGTGTTTTTCCCGGGAACCGGAAATGGTGATGGAGGACCGCGCCAGGCAGCGTTACCGAGCCGCCTGGCTCAGCGGCGATCGACTGGATGCCGTGTTACTGGTTGAACCCTGTGCTCAGACCATGCCGGATCTGGACTGGCTGGACAGTTGCTTCGGCAGCGGTGAGCTGGGGCCGGAACAACGCCGGTCGTTACTGGCAGCAGGGACGGTGGAAGGCGAGGCGGCGGGGCCGATTATCTGCAGCTGTTTTGGCGTGGGTGAGCACCAGATTGCCCAAGCCATTGAGCAGGGCATGGCCAGCCCGGAGGCACTGGGCGAGCACCTGAAGTGTGGTACCAACTGTGGCTCCTGCCTTCCGGAGATACAGGACCTGCTTGCTCGCACTGGGGCCCGGGAACCCGCCTGAGTCAGGCCGCAGCAGCCCGCCGAAGCAGCGACAGCGGCACCCGGTAACGAAGGATCCGGGCATGCTGGCTGACAGTCACGGTGCAAGTCTTGCGGTTAACGCGCACCACCTGGCCTTGAATTTCGCGTCTGCCGTCGCCGAATACCACTGAATCCCCCACCTGCCAGTGCCGATGCTCCGCAGTGGGACTCGGAAATTCAAAGGGCGCGGTGGATAGCTCGATCCCGCAGCCGCTGGCCTGTTCCGCAAGGTATAGCCGGGTGGCGTTTGCGGCACCGCTGTGGTGCAACTCATTCAGCGCTTCATAGAAATGCCGGTTATGCACCGAGCCGTAATGCCGCTGCCCGGCGCTGTGCTGCAACAAATGGGCAAACTCATGGCAGCAGGTGTGCGCCAGCAGGTTCAGCACACTCACTTCCCCCTCAAAATAGCCGCGGCTCCGGATTTCCCGGGTGGATAACCAGCCCTGGGCGGTTTCCGGTTGATGCTTGGCGGCAATCATCCGGGCCCCGTAGGTGATCAGATGTTGCTTCTTGCGGGGATCATAACGGTGGTAAGTGGCTTGCCCGGAGCCTACGCGCAGCACCAGTCCTGCACACTGGTTCTGTTTTCGAACCCAGCTTGCAGCCGGCGCCCATAGAATGTCCCGGGTGGCCTGGCACATGAGAGTGCCGAGTGTCTTTGTAAATTCGGGGAGTGAAGATGTCACGAGTTAACGGGCTTCCAGTTCTTTGCGAGCCGTCATTGCCAAAAAGGCTGACCGGCTCATATGTCTGCTCCGGGCCTCCTCGTCAATGCGACGCAACAGGCCTTCCGGAAGGCTGACGTTAAGGCGGACAGATCGGGTTTTCAAGCGGTTAACGTCTATATCCACCATCATCCAGAGACCACCCTGATAGTCACGGTTATTCATCAGGTCGTCCAGGGAGGACGGCGAGGGAAGCTCCATGTCTTCGTCTTCGCAGTAAAGCTCAATGGCCTCCTGGATTTTTCCCGGCAACTCCTGCCATTGGTCGGCAGCGGAAAAACAGCCGGGGAAGTCCGGAATTTCTGCGCCGTGGGCGTGCTCGTCGTCGCCCTTGTGTACGTATACGGGATAAAGCACGTTTACCTCCAGTCCCAGCCGGCCTGACGATAAATGCTTCTCAGGGTGCCGATGGGAATATCTTTTCGGGGGTGCGGAACCACAACATGACCCGGTTTGTCCGGATGTTTGTACTTTTCGTGATCTCCCTTGCCACCGACTTTGACCCAGCCTTCGGCTTTGAGTCGTTTAATCAGGTCAGCACTTTTCACAAGATAAGATCCTTGTTGTGTATGTTTACACAATGGTTTGTTCCTGACAATGAAGCCCGGAAACAAAAACGGCCGGCCCGAAGGCCAGCCGTTTTCCGAGGATCGAACCTGAAAAATCAGGCTTCGATTGGCGAGCGCCAGTCGTCTGCACCGGAAGTACCGGCAACGGCATGCTCCCAGGTTACCTTGCGGTAGGACAGGGAAACGGTTACCAGCTGGGTGAAGTCCGCGTTGGCGGCGTCCTGGCAGTGGGGCATGTTGCAGTTGATGTCGATGATGGTGGCATCTTCCAGGATGGTGGAGAAGAAGTGCTCCTGCTTGCCTTCTACGGAAGTGCGGTACCACTTGAGCTCTACTTTCGGCAGCATTTCGCCGGAAGCCAGGGCGTTGTACATCAGCGGGGTGGATTTGTTCAGGGCGGAAGTGAACTTGAACGGCTTGTGAACGCGCTGGCCGGAAGGCTGGCCGGACTGGGGATCAGTCGGAACGGTGACAACGTGGCTGAATTCCTGAACCAGCACTTCGTCTTCGTGGCCTTCAACGTAGATGTTGCCTACGGAATCGGAAGTGAATGCGCCGGCGGTGATGTTGCCCTGAGTTTTACCTTCGATGCTGATATAACAAGGAGTTGGCATAGTCTGCTCCATGACAATGTGTGAGTGAGTGTCCCAAGGTTGTTCCCTGGACGGCGTAACTGATAACAATCCCCGTGCCAGTTTTTTAATTCTTATATAAAACATACAGTTATGTGTTTTTATGGCGTTTCCTGAGTGCCTTCGGGCAACGCGTTGCCTGGCGTACGGGCGAGCTTTTGCTGGCCGGGCAAGAAATGGCCCGGAGCTCAGATCCAGGAGCCTCCGGCCAGGGAAGTTAATAGCGCCAGCAGAAGCAGGGCTGAGACGCCTTGCCAGAAACGTACCGGGTGCCGTTCCATGAGAGGAGGATGGTGTCGGGCGCGCCAGTCCTGCCCGGGGTGTCGGAGTTCATAGAGCAGTTCCGATAACGCCGGGTAGCGACGATGGGGTTCCGGGTGGGTGGCCCGGGCCAGGGTGGCGTCCAGCCACGGTGGCAGGTCTTCGCGCCAGGCCCTGGCTGGCCGGTATGTCAGGGCCCGCAGTTGTTTGCGAGTGCGGATTCGGGGCACATCGGTGTGGTAGGGCAGGTGCCCGGTCAACAGCTGATAGACAATCACGCCAAGGGCGTACTGGTCCGACTGCCAGGTGCCCGGCTCGCCGAGAAACAGTTCCGGGGCCGAGTAGAGGGCTGCGCCAACCGGATAGTCGGTGGCAGGTTTGCCGGCTTCTTCAAGACCGGCGACCCGGGTAGCTCCGAAATCGACCAGCATGGCCTGGCCATCGGGTGTGATCAGGACATTTTCCGGTTTCAGGTCCTGATGCACCATTTCCAGCCGGTGAAAGGCCCTGAGTCCCCGGATAATCTGCTCGGCCAGTTGTCGCACGGTTTCCAGGTCTGGCTGAGGGTGGTCAAGCATCCATTGCCGCAAGGTACAGCCTTCCACATAGTCAGTGGCCAGGTACAGGCAACTTTGCGGGCGCTCCGGGGCAAAGATGGCGACCACATGGGGGCTCTGCACGCGCTGGGCAATCCAGCGTTCGGTGGCAAATCGCTCCAGTTCGTCCGGGTACTGTCGTAACTCCATGGCGGGAAACTTGATTGCGACTTGCTTCCCGGAACTTTCATCCACGGCCAGGTAAACGTGGCTTCGGCTACTGATGTGCAGGGCCCGGATGATCCGGTACCCGTCCAGCACCTGTCCGGGTGCGGGCTCGGGCGCGAAGGGCAGTTCGCGATAGGCCTCCTGGGCGCTGACGTCCTGTGTCCGAGAGGGTAACTGGAGTACGCGCAGTACCTGAACGGTCAGGTTATCCTCACTTCCCCGCTCCAGTGCCAGGTTGGCCAATGCCCGGGCAGCGTGATACAGATTGTCCCCGCAGTCTGCAAGGCATCTGGTGATATCCCCTGCAGACAGTTGTTCGTATACACCATCGGTCATCATCACAAATACGTCGTTCCGGTGCAGGGCGACACTGCGATATTCGATGTCCAGTTGCGGGCTCAGCCCCAGAGCCCGGTTCAGGCAGCTTTCGTCGGCCGAAAGCCAGACCCGGTGGTCGGTCGTGAATTGTTCCAGGGTGTTGCCCTGAAGCCGGTAAATCCGGGCGTCTCCTACATGAAACAGGTGCGCCGTTGCGGATTTCAGCACCAGGGCACTGAAGGTGCAGACGTAGCCCCGGTCCTGGTCGTAGCGATAACGGCTTTGCCGGGTCTGGGCGTGCAGCCAGGCATTGGTGGCCCGAACTACCCGTTCGGCCGACTGTTTCACCGACCAGCTCTCGGGGGTCGAGTAGTAGTCGCTCAGGAAGCCTGCCACCGCCGCTTCACTGGCCTCCTGGCTGACATTGCTGGAGCTGATGCCGTCGGCGATCACCGCCGCAATGCCTTTGCTGTGGCGCTGATGATTGTCTGGTATCAACAGGCCGTGGAAATCCTGGTTGACCGGTTTCCGGCCGGCGCTGCTGAACTGTCCGGCTTCTATCGTGAGCTGTTGGGTGCTGGACATGGATATGAACCAGTGAAGCCCCCGGTGTGTGCGGCACCGGGGGCTTCAGCCGTGATCAGGCGCTGCGGGTGCTGGCTGGTGCGCGGTAGTCCGCTGCCAGCGTGCGCTTGGGCGCAGTGCGTATATGGGTGGCATAGAGGGTCAGGCCGGTGAAGGACAAGCCGCCCACCAGGTTGCCCAGCACGGTGGGAATTTCATTCCAGATGAAGTAGTCCATGATGCCGAACTCGCCGCCCATCAGCAGGGCAAACGGGAACAGGAACATGTTCACAATGGAATGCTCGAAGCCCATGTAGAAGAACAGCATGATCGGCATCCACATGGCCAGTACCTTGCCCTGCACCGTGGTGGAGATCATCGCACCGACCACGCCCATCGACACCATCCAGTTACACAGCACGCCCCGCAGAAAGATGGTAAACCAGCCCGCAACGCCGTGTTCGGCGTAACCCAGGGTGCGGGCTTTGCCAATGGAGGCGATTTTTTCGCCTACCACACCGGGCTCGGTGTTGAAGCCGTAGGTGAAGACGAAGGCCATGATGGCGGCCACGGTGAGGGCGCCGCCGAAGTTACCCAGGAACACCCAGCCCCAGTTGCGCAGAATGCCCCGGGTATCCACGCCCGGGCGCCGGTCCAGAAGCGCCAGCGGCGTGAGCATGAACACGCCGGTGAGCAGGTCGAAGCCCATCAGGTAGAGCATGCAGAAGCCGACCGGGAACAGCATGGCTCCGGCCAGGGGGCTGCCGGTCTGGACGGTGACGGTGATGGCAAAGACGGCGGCCAGGGCCAGGATGGCACCGGCCATGAAGGCCCGGATCAGGACATCCCGGGTGGCCATATAGATTTTCGATTCTCCGGCGTCGACCATCTTGGTGACGAACTCGGAAGGCAGAATGTAGGACATAACGGATTCCTCCTGGTTTTCTGACGCGGTTGCCGGCGCCAAAAAAAAGGCGCCGCTCACTATTCGCGCTGAGAGCGAAGGTGAGCAGACGCCGTCGTCTGAAGTCGTTCATTTTCGGTGTGGCAGAGTGCTGGTCTGCTGAAGGGTTCTCAGCAGGGTTCGTGCCAGCTCTGGCAGTTTTAAGAAAAGGTAGTGATTTCAATAATAAAGCGGACGTGACCGAGGTTGGCCGGTTATTTCTGGCGCGGCCGGCAGCACCGATGCAGTGCAGCCTGCGAGGCGCTGGTGCATTTTCAGCGCAAACTGAACCGAACCGGCAGAGCGTAGGCAAAGGTTTGCCCCTGCATTTCCGGCGGCACGGCAGGCAGTGGTGCGGCTTGTTCCAGCATTTGCAGGGCGGCATCGTCCAGCAGGCGGTGGCCTGAGCTGTCCCGAAGTGAGTGCTCGAGAAGCTTGCCGTCGCGGGTGAACTCGAACACGATCACCGGTGTGCCCTGTTGGCCCAGCCGGCGCGCCCGGCGCGGGTAGTCGTAGTAGCGGGCCAGGTGGCGGCTGAGTTTGCTCAGATAGCTGTTCACGTCGGCGGAGTTGCCGGCAGTCTGCAGGGGTACCGCATCCTGGCTTTCCGAGGCATCGCCCTCTTCCCCGGATGTCTCAGTCGCTTCTGAAACATCCGCCGCAGGGGCAGGCTCTGCCGGCGTGGGTGCCGGTTCCGAAGCAGGCTCCGGTGTTGGCTCGGGTTCAGGTTCTGGCCGAGGTTCGGGTTTCGGAGCCGGTTCGGGCTTGGGCTCGGGTTTCGGTTTCGGCGCGGGCTCTGGCTTGGCAGGGGGAGCCGCGGGTGTTTCCACCGGCGCAGGTGTTTTCCGGCCAGCCAGGCTGATCTTGATAGCCGGTGCGGTGTTCACAGCGCTGTCGCCCAGGGTAGCCAGGGGTATGGGTTTGTTCGGTGCCGCCAGCGTCAGCCCGAAGCCGGCAGCGGCTATGGCCAGCACCAGAAACAACAACTTGGAGCCCTTGTGTTCCGGCATCATTGCCCGGGCTCCGTCAGCAGCAGAACCTCGGTGTAGCCGCCCTGCTCCAGGACGGACAGCAGCGCTTCCAGGTCGGACATGGTAAGCGACTGGTCTGCGGCAATTCTCAGGGGATTGTTGTCATCGGGTTGCGGCAGGGCGGCCAGCAGCTGTTCTTCGCCCAGCACCTTGCCCTGTACTTTCCACTGGCCATCGGCCGCGACCATCAGGTCGGCTTCGGGGGCACGTTCCTGTTGCTGTCGGGCTGCACCGGGCAGCTCGGGCAGGGGCTCGTTGGTCAGCTGGCCGGCCACGATAAAGAAGATCAGCAGCAGGAACACCAGGTTGATCAGCGGCAGCAGGGCGTCTTCAACCCGGTCCAGCAGGCCTTTGCCGGAGGTTGATGGAGGAGGAACCAGTTCTGTCATAGGTCGTTGGTGCTTTGGCGATTCCAGTGCGCTTCCACGCCGGCGTTGTCCAGGGCGCTCAGGGTGCGGGTGAAATCTGCCAGGCGGGCATCGGCGCTGGTGCCCAGGTTGGCTTCCCGGATGCCGGCTGCCTTCAGTGCTTCCAGTAATTCCCCGAGGCTGTAGCGGTTGTCCTGCCACACTACCTGACCGTTGGCGGTTACCTGCAGCTCAGGCAGGGGCTCGCCGGTTACGCTGCTGCGGCTTTCAGTGTTATTGCCCAGCTCCAGGTAGTCCACGGGCAGCAAGCGGGTGGTCAGCATGAAAAACACCAGCAAAATAAACACCACATCAATCAGCGGTGTAATCCGGATCGGTAGTGGCCGGTTGGGCCGGGGTTCAACCAGCTGCATGGGCGAAGCGCGGGCTGTCGTTGCCGGAATAATTACGGGTGTCAGCGGCTTTTGAGGGTTCATCCGCTGGGACAGCCTGCGGCGCGCCGGCGGCCTCACCCGACGGCACCACATTGAACACGCTGACCAGTGCGCTGTTGATGGTCTTGTGAATCCGGCGCAGGCGGAATTCGATCCAGGCGGCCAGGGCGGCAAAGGGAATGGCGACTATCAGGCCTGCAGCGGTGGTCATCAGGGCTTCGTAGATACCGCCACTGAGCTGGCTGGCGTTGGCCCGGCCTTCGGTGGCGGCCATGGCGCTGAAGGCTTCCATCATGCCCATGACGGTGCCCAGCAGGCCCAGCAGCGGAGCCAGGGCGGCAATCACTTCGATGATTTTCAGCGGTGCTTCAAAGGGTTCCAGTGCACCCTGGGCATCCCGCACGGCGGTCTCGCGCACGGCCGGGGTGTTGGGGTTGGTCTGGCAGGCGCTCATGGTATTCACCAGCAGGTGCATCAGCGGGTTGCCGCGACCGAAAAAGCCGGCTTGCTGGCGCACCTGTTCCGGGCGGGTGTCCGACGGCGCAGATTGCCACTGGTCTACCAGGGTGCGCAGCTTGCGGGTGTATCGTGGGGCGTAGAAGCTGCCGTACAGCATCAGGTAAACAAAGGTAACGGTACCGATCACCGCCAGGGCAATCAGCACAACCATGATCGGGCCGCCCATGTCGACCAGCTGGTTTAACGGACTGAGTTCGGTAAGGGGCTCGGCTACGGCGCTGAAGGGTTCCATGAAGCAACACTCGGAAAAATGAAAACAGAACTAAATAATAACTATTATCACTAGAATTACAAGTGGGAATGCGAATGTGTTGCAACGGGCTGGCTGCTTTTCGAAACAGTGCGGAGGTGTGTCAGCCGAACCAGCCGGCTGACTGCGCCGCCTGCCATAACAGCCGCAGTGCCAACAGGGTCAGCACCACGTTGAACGCCAGGCTGAACCAGCGGTTGGTCATGGTGTTCAGCAGGCGCAGCCCCAGCCAGGTGCCGGCAAAGCCGCAGGCAATCATGGCGACAATGAACAGCAGCCATTCCGAGAACACAAAGCCGGCAAAGCCGAACACCAGGGCTTTGGGCGCATGCTGCAGGGTCATGGCGGCGGCAAAGGTGGATACGGTTTTGAAACGGTCGGTGTGAATCTGCTTGATGAATGCGGCTACCAAAGGACCGGTGGCACCGACAAACAGGCTGATAAAACTGGTGATGGCCGAGGCCAGGAAAATACCGGCAGGCCCGAATGAGGCCTTGGGCAGTTTCGGGCCCCAGCACAGATACAGCACGAAGCCGGCAATGGTCAGCTGCCAGAGGTGAGCGGGAAGGTTGACCAGTAACCAGGCACCCAGGGCCGCCCCCGCCACAACACCCGGCGCAAAGGCGAGAATCACCCGCCAGTCTATATGGCGAAAGGTCAGTACAGCCCTGCCGGTGTTAGAGCCCAGCTGGATCATGCCGTGGACAGGAATAATCGCCGCTGGCGGAATCCAGGTGGCCATCAGCACCAGCAGCAATACACCACCACCGGCGCCCAGCACGGCAGTCAGCATGGAGGTAACGGCGGAGGCCGCCAGCAGGAATAATCCCACGCCCGTGCTCAGGGCTTCCGGGAACAGCAGATCCATGGCACTCACCTAACGATTGTCGTAAGCTCCGGAGTTTCCGGATTACACCCGAAATGTCCAGCCGGATTGCACCACAAAACAACAAGCAGGGTTGCCGATGAAACAGTCTGAATATCTGAGCTTTGATGCCACCGCACTGGCTGACCTGATTCGCCGGGGCGACGTCAGCGCCCGGGAAGTGGCCGAAGCGGCCATCGACCGGGCCAACCGGGTGAATGGCAAACTCAACGCGATATGTCATCCGCAGTTCACCGAAGCCCTGGAACAGGGTTTCCCTGAGGACGGGCCCTTTGCCGGCGTGCCGATACTGTTGAAAGACCTGGCCCAGGAGCAGGCCGGCCATCCCTGCAGCTATGGCAGCCGGGCCCTGAGCACCAATGTACCGACCCGGGATTCGGAATTCGTGCGCCGTGCCCGCAACGCCGGGCTGGTGTTTCTGGGGCGCACGGCTACGCCGGAATTCGGCCTGAAGGCGGTGACGGAATCCGAGCTTTGGGGCCCCAGCCGCAATCCCTGGAACACCGACCTTACCCCCGGCGGTTCCAGCGGTGGTTCCGGTGCCGCAGTGGCAGCCGGTATTGTGCCCATGGCCGGAGCTAATGATGGCGGGGGTTCCATCCGTATTCCGGCGGCCTACAACGGCCTGTTCGGCCTGAAACCATCCCGGGGCCGCATCTCAGTGGGCCCGCACATGGGTGAGGCCTGGACCGGCGCCTCCACCGATCACGTGGTGTGCCGCACCGTGCGAGACAGCGCGGCCATGCTGGATGTGCTGGCCGGCCCCGCCAGCGGTGACCCGTTCCGCATTCCTGCGCCCGAATCGTCGTTTCTCGAACAGATGCAGCAATCCCCCGGCAAGCTGAAAATCGGTGTGTTCACCTCCTCACCCTACGACACCGACGTGGCCCCGGAATGCGTGGCGGCGGTGGAAGAAACCGCGAGAATGCTGGAGGGGCTCGGGCATGAGGTGGAATACGCCCGTCCGGACTTTGACGGCATGGCCCTGGCCCGGTGCTACCTGTCCCTGTATTTCGGGGAAGTCTCGGCCCTGATGGACAGCGCCCGGGAACGCTTCGGTGCCACGGATAAAGACTTTGAACTGGAAACCCGCCTGCTGGGAATGCTCGGCCGCACCATGCCGCTGCCGGACTACGTTCGGCGGCGCCAGCAGTGGAATGACTTTGCCCGGGCCCTGGGGGCGTTCTTCGACCGCTTTGACCTGTACCTGAGCCCTACGACTGGTCAGTTGCCGGCACAGATTGGCCAGATGGATACCCCGGCGCACCTGAAGCTGGTCGCCCGGCTGATGCTGGGCCTGAAAGCCGGCAAACTGGTACACCGTTCAGGACAGGTAGACCAGATGGCCCTGGAAAGCCTCGCCCGAACCCCCTTCACCCAGCTGGCCAACCTGACCGGAACCCCGGCAATGTCGGTGCCCATGCACTGGACCCGCGACGGGCTGCCGGTGGGCGTTCAATTCGGTGCGGCCCACGGCGGCGAAGGCGGCTTGCTGCAACTGGCCGCCCAGCTGGAGGAAGCCAACCCCTGGTTTGCCAACTACGAGCGTCTGGAATCGGCATTCTGAAGAAACTGTGCGGATTTGTTGGTCAGGGGTTGTGATCCGGGCCAACAAACTCCACGTTTATCTTTCCATGTGGAACAGGCTATGCTGTAGGGCAGGGACTCCGCTCCCTGACCACCCTGATGGCATCGAGGAGGCGAGCATCTTATGAACCAATCGATGGCAATCGACGATCTGGTATCCGTAGCACAGGCCGAAGCCATGGGGGAGCTGGATGCCCCGATGATGGCAATTGTTCTCTCCAGCGATGAGAGCTACGACCTGCCCATCAACTCCCTGGAAACCGATGCCGACAAGGCCCGCTGGGGCCTGATTCTGCGTGCCGCCCGTGAGCATGTAGAAGCCGACGCGGTGGCTGTGCTTTACCCGGCCTGGACCACCATCCGCCGCAAGCCGGCTGAAAGCGAAGAACCCGAAGAGTCTGAAAAATCCGACGTGCAGGCCTCAGAGGCCGATGACGGCAATGCAGACGACGACAAGGGCCCCATCGACACCCTGTTTGTGCAGCTGCACACCCGCGACAGGATTTACTGGCGCGGCTTCGAACAAATCCGGGACCCGCGGCACCAGCGCATCATCGGCTTCCGCCGGATCAAGGCGCTGTCCACCGACTACGAACGGGATAACGCGCCCTCTGTGGCGGCCTGGCTCAGTACCCTGTTCGAGCCGCTGCCGGACGAAGGCGAGCAAACCGATATCGACCAGGAGCTGGCAAACCTGCTGGAAGAGCCGGAAGTGAGTGCCGCGCTCTACCCCCGGCAGATGCGCGCCCTGCATTGACGGATAAGGGCAAGTACACACGGCAGTGATTCGGGTTTGATCAGCGAATAGGCTATAATCGTCGGTTTTATCCTGCACCCTCAAGGCACTGAACCAGGGCACTGACCGTGATTGTATTTGACCAGGTACAGAAGTCGTATCAGGTGGCCGGCCGGGCGATCCCCGCGTTGCATGCCACCAGTATGACCATAGAAACCGGCGAAGTATTCGGCATCGTCGGCCATTCCGGTGCGGGCAAGTCGACCCTTGTCCGCCTGATCAACATGCTCGAGCCAGCGACCGGTGGCCGCATCCTGATCGATAACGAAGACATCACCCGCTACAGCGCCGCCGAGCTCAGGGCGTTCCGCCGCAAAGTGGGCATGATCTTCCAGCACTTCAACCTGTTGTCGTCCAAAACCGTGGCTGACAACATCGCCTTCCCCATGAAACTGGCGGGTATCTACTCGAAAACCGAGATCCGGGAACGGGTGGACGAACTGCTGGCCCGGGTCAGCCTGAGCGACCATGCCAACAAATACCCGTCCCAGTTGTCCGGCGGCCAGAAACAGCGCGTGGGCATCGCCCGGGCCCTGGCCTGCCGCCCGACCATCCTGCTGTGTGACGAAGCCACCAGCGCCCTGGACCCGCAAACCACCCAGTCGGTACTGAAACTGCTCGGCGACATCAACAAGGAACTGGGCCTGACCATCGTACTCATCACCCACGAAATGGACGTGGTGCGCCGGGTGTGCGACCGGGTAGCCGTGATGGACGCTGGCCGTGTTGTGGAAATGGGCCCGGTGAGCGATGTGTTCCTGCACCCGCAGCACCCCACCACCCGGGATTTCGTGTTCGAAAGCGAGAACGTAGACCGCGACGAACTGCAGGAAGACCTGCAAAAAGCCAACGGCCGCATCCTGCGACTGACCTTCAAAGGCGAATCCACCTACAAGCCGCTGCTGGGCAGCGTGGCCCGGGAATCCGGTGTGGATTTCAGCATCCTGTCCGGCCGGATCGACCACATTAAAGACACCCCATACGGCCAGCTGACCCTGTCACTGGTGGGCGGTGATCTCGACATTGCCATGCAGGCGCTGGAAGCCGCCGACGTTCACGTGGAGGTGGTGCGCTGATGGAAGCTTTAATGGAAACCCTGATGGGCAACGTAGACTGGGCCGAAATCGGCTGGGCCAGCTGGGACACCCTGGTGATGGTAGGCATGTCGCTGCTGTTCAGCGTCCTCATCGGCCTGCCCGTCGGCGTACTGCTGTTCCTGTTCGGCAAACGCCAGCTGCTGGAACAACCGGTGGCCTACGCGGTGCTGTCGTTTGTAGTCAACGTACTGCGCTCGGTACCCTTTATCATCCTGCTGATCGTGATGATCCCGTTCACCGTCATGCTGATCGGCACCTCCCTGGGCGTAGCCGGGGCCATCCCGCCGCTGGTGGCCGGTGGCGCACCCTTCTTCGCCCGTTTGGTGGAAACTTCCCTGCGGGAAGTCGACCGCGGCATCATCGAAGCCACCCAGGCCATGGGTGCAAACGTAAGACAGATCATCTTCGGCGCCTTGCTGCCGGAAGCGCTTCCGGGCATCATCGCGGGTATTACGGTTACTGCCATCACGCTGGTGTCCTACGCGGCTATGTCTGGCGTTATCGGTGGCGGTGGCCTGGGCGACCTGGCTATCCGCTTCGGTTACCAGCGTTTCCAGACCGACGTGATGGTGATTACCGTGGCCTTGCTGGTAATCTTCGTACAGCTGTTGCAGATGGCGGGTGATCGCCTGGTGTTATATTTCAGCAGAAAGTAAGACTGTGATTGAGCTGGGAAAGCCATGCCAAGCCCGGTATAGGCAGGCTGCTGGGAGGCTCCCAGCAGTGTGCCGTAAACCAAAGTTAAACACGATGCTCCACAGGAGAACGCAAAAATGAACTTCAAGAAAACCCTGGTAGCCATCGCTGCCGTAGCAACCTTCTCCTCAGCCGCCTTCGCTGAAAAGCTGTCGGTAGCTGCTACCCCCGTTCCCCATGCGGAACTGCTGGAATTTGTGAAGCCGGCACTGGCTGAACAAGGCGTTGAGCTCGACGTGAAAGTCTTCACCGACTACGTACAGCCGAACATCCAGGTCGACCAGAAGCGTATGGACGCCAACTTCTTCCAGCACCAGCCGTATCTGGACGAGTTCAACAGCGGCCGTGGCACAGACCTGGTGACTGTCACCGGTGTCCACGTTGAGCCGTTTGGCGCCTACTCCAGCAAGATCAAGTCCCTGGACGAGCTGAAAGACGGCGCGGTTGTGGCTATCCCCAACGATCCCACCAACGGCGGCCGTGCCCTGCTGCTGCTGCAGAAAGCCGGTCTGATCACCCTGGAAGACGAGAGCAAGATCACCGCCACCCCGCGTGACATTGCCGACAACCCCAAAGACCTGGACTTCAAGGAACTGGAAGCCGCCACGCTGCCGCGCATCCTGAACCAGGTCGACGTTGCCCTGATCAACACCAACTACGCGCTGGAAGCGGGCCTGAACCCGTCTGAAGATGCCCTGGTGATTGAAGGTGCCGAGTCTCCTTATGTGAATATCCTGGTTGCCCGTCCGGACAACAAGGACAGCGAAGCCATGCAGAAGCTGGCCAACGCCCTGAAGTCCGATGCGGTAAAAGACTTCATCATGGAGAAGTATGAAGGTGCGGTAGTCCCGGCGTTCTGATACCAACCGGGTAACCGACTGAAATCAAAAGGACAGGCTGAGACCTGTCCTTTTTTTATACCTGCAGTTGGCCGAAATGACGGGCCGGGTGTCAGTTGCGTCATGTGTCTGATTGCCTAAAAAAGGTACAAGTGTTCGCCGAAATAAGTAGTAACAACAATAAAACCCGGAGAACTCACGATGGAACGAATGAAACCCCTTCGCCAGCGCGGAGGAGCGGCAGCGTTGTTGCTGTCCTGCGTGCTGGCCGTCACCGCGACGACCGCCCAGGCCAAAGACACCCGCGATGTGATCTTTGTTGGTAACAACTGGGAAGGCATGATCGATGTGATCGACGCCGACACCTACCAGAATATCGGGCGTATCAACGGTATTCCCGACAAGCGCCGGCGCATGACCGAAATCCTGTTCAACCCGGTGCGGCTGGTATTTTTCAAGGCGGTTCGCTACCTGATCGGTGAAGGCCACGACCAGTACGTGGACGACATGTACAGCACCCAGGACGGCCGGCTGCTGATTGTCTCCCGCCCCAGCTTTGCCGATGTGGTGGCCATTGAAACGGCTACCGGCAAGATTGCCTGGCGCTTCCAGGTGGAAGGCTACCGCTCTGACCACATGGCCATTTCACCGGACGGCACCCGGGTGGCGGTGTCGGCCTCAACGGGTAACGTGGTGCATGTGCTGGATGTGAATACCGGCAAGGAAATCGGCCAGTTCCCGACCGGCAATTCACCCCACGAAAACGTCTATTCCAGGGATGGCAGCAAGATTTACCACGCCAGCATCGGCCATGTTTTCACCCCGCTGGACAAGAACCTGATGGACTTCACCAAGGGCGAACGACGGTTCCAGGTGGTGGATGCAGAATCCCTGGAAATCATCGAGCAGTTCGACTTTGCCGAAAAACTCGACGCGGCCGGCTACAGTGACCTGAGCCCCGCCATCCGGCCCATGGCCCATACGCCGGATGAACGCTTCTTCTACTTCCAGCTGTCGTTCCTGCACGGCTTTGTGGAGTACGACATGGAGCAGGGCGTGGTCACCCGCCGGGCGGCGCTGCCAAACCTGGTACCGGATATGCCACGGGAGCTCTACATCAACGATTCCGCCCACCACGGCATTGCCATGAACGGCGAAGGCGACACCCTGTGTGTCGCCGGCACCATGAGCGATTACGTGGCGATTGTGGACCGGGAAACCTTCGACTACACGGTGCTGACCGGGCTGGGTGAGAAGCCCTATTGGGTAACCACCAATGCCAAGGGCGACCGTTGCTATATTTCCTGGAGCGGTACCGACCAGATGTCGGTGATTGATATCGACAGTGCCAGCGAGATTGCCCGGGTGGATGTGGGGGATCATCCCCAGCGTATCCGCGAAGGCCGGGTGCCGGCCAGCTGGTAAGCCGGAAACAGAAAAGGGCAGGTTCAACCTGCCCTTTTCGTGACTGCTTTACAGAGCCGGAGGCTCAGTCGCCGCTCCAGTTGGAGGACGGGTCTGGTGTCATCCGCAGGTAGGACTTAACGGCCTTGTAGCCTTTCGGGAATCGTTTCTTGATTTCCTCTTCGTCCTGCAGGGACGGCACAATCACCACATCGCCACCTTTTTCCCAGTTGCCCGGGGTGGCCACCTTGTGTTCGTCGGTCAGCTGCAGCGAGTCGATCACCCGCAGCACTTCGTTGAAGTTACGACCGGTAGAGGCCGGATAGGTGATGATCAGGCGCACCTTCTTGTTCGGGTCTATCACGAACAGCGAGCGAACGGTCAGGGTGCTGTCAGCGTTGGGGTGGATCATGTCGTACAGCTTGGCCACTTTGCTGTCGTGGTCAGCAATGATCGGGAAGTTAACGCTGCAACCCTGGGTTTCGTTGATGTCCTTGATCCACTCCTTGTGGGAGTCCACCGGGTCGACACTCAGGGCGATTGCCTTGACGTTACGCTTGCCGAACTCGTCCTTCAGCTTGGCGGTCAGGCCAAGTTCGGTGGTGCAAACCGGTGTGAAGTCCGCCGGGTGAGAGAACAGCACGCCCCAGCTGTCGCCGAGCCAGTCGTAGAACCGGATGGTGCCTTCGCTGGATTCCTGTTCGAAATCCGGTGCGGTATCTCCAAGACGCAAGGTCATAGTCAGTCTCCTTTCCTTTGCACGGTTTTTGTACGGCCACTTTGCCAGTGTCTACCAGTAACTCTGGTACCGGATGATCCGGATAACAAGGGGTAGTTGACCCGGATCATCCAACACTTTGGTCACATCCTTATGACAATCCCTGGCGGTTAACGGTAACCGGCAGCCTTTTGCTTCTCGAAATATTCCCTTGTCAGCTTGAACACCACCGGGCTGAGCAGCAACAGTGCGATCAGGTTAGGCAGCGCCATCATGGCGTTCAGGGTATCTGCTACCAGCCAGATAAAGCCCAGGTTCACCGTGGCGCCCACCGGAATCGCAATAATCCACAGCACCCGGTACGGCACAATGGCTTTCACCCCGAACAGGAACTCGATGCTGCGCTCGCCGTAGAACGACCAGCCGATGATGGTGGTGAAGGCGAAGATGGCCAGTGCGATGGCGACCACATAGTTACCGAAGCCCGGCAGGCCGATTTCAAAGGCCAGTGAGGTAAGCGCTGCACCGGTTTCACCGGAGGTCCAGGCGCCGGAGGTGATAATCACCAGGCCGGTGATGCTGCACACGATGATGGTATCGATGAAGGTGCCGAGCATGGCCACCATGCCCTGCTTGACCGGATTCTTGGTCTGGGCCGCAGCATGGGCAATGGGTGCGGAACCCAGGCCGGCTTCGTTGGAGAAAATGCCCCGGGCCACACCGAAGCGGATGGCTGCCCACACCGCGGCACCGGCAAAGCCACCCTCGGCTGCGGCAGGGCTGAAGGCATAGCTGAAGACCATGCTGATGGCGTCCGGAATCGCGTTGGCGTTGATGGCCAGGACAATCAGGCCGATCAGCACGTAGGACACCGCCATGAACGGCACCAGCGCACTGGCGACCTGGCCGATGCGCTTGATACCACCAATCAGCACCATGCCCACCAGTACCATCAGGATAACGCCGGTTACCCAGTGCGGCAGGTTGAAGTTGGTTGCCAGCACATCAGCCACCGAGTTGGCCTGTACAGTGTTGCCGATGCCGAAGGCTGCGATCGAGGCAAAGACGGCAAACAAGACACCCAGCCAGGCCCACTTGCTGCCCAGGCCGTTACGGATGTAGTACATGGGGCCACCCACGTGATTGCCGCGCTCGTCGACCTCCCGGAAGCGAACGGCCAGTACGGCTTCGGAATACTTGGTGGCCATACCCACCAGGGCGGTCAGCCACATCCAGAACAGCGCACCCGGGCCGCCGAGGAAGACCGCCGTGGCCACGCCGGCAATGTTGCCGGTGCCCACGGTGGCAGACAGCGCCGTCATCAGGGCCTGGAACGGCGGAATGTCACCGTCGTCGTCATCGCCCCGGGCCCGGCCGCTCCACATCAGCCGGAAGCCGGCGCCGAGTTTCATGATCGGCATCAGTTTCAGGCCGATACTCAGGAACAGGCCGACGCCCAGTATCATGACCAGCATGGGCGGGCCCCAAACCAGCCCGTTGATATCATTAACAAAATTTGAAATGGCTTCCATGGAGACTCCCGGTTTTTGCCACGGATCTATTATGTTTTTTGGCCTTGTTCAGGCATAACTCATTGAGTTTAGTCGACTATTTTTTCATGTAAACCGTTTTTACCGCCGTGGTTTCCTATTTGCGGGCGAATTGCCTATGTTTAGGGTAACCGGAATCGCTTTCCGGCCAGTTGAATCTGACACCGAGGGGAGCAGTTGATGCGCTCACTGAAGATTTCCGAAGTGATGTGGAACCATATTGAACCCATCCGCTGTGGCACACCGCTGCCACGGGTGGTGAAGGCGCTGCTTGAGAACCACGTTTCCGGGCTACCGGTAGTGGACGACCAGCGCCATGTGCTGGGCTTTGTCTCGGAGCAGGACTGCATTCATGCACTGCTGGTGAGTAACTACCATGGCGAAGGCGAGCCCATGGTGGACGACGTGATGTTCCATAACCCGCTGACGGTATCCCCGGATATGTCGGTGGTAGACCTGGCCCAGAACCTGGGTGCCGGTAAACCGAAAGTGTATCCGGTGGTTGATCATGGGAAACTGGTGGGTATTGTTACCCGTACAGCCATCCTGTCCCAGCTGGCAAAGGCAGGCTATACGATGGAGAAATCCCGCTTTGCCAGTGCCGAGGACTGAGGCACCCATTCAACAGAATCAGGACTGCTATGGAACTGTTATCGACCAACGTCTGTTTTGACGGCGAACACCGGCGCTATCGCCATACCTCGGCCACGCTGCAGTGCGCAATGGAATTTGCGGTTTTCCTGCCCCCGGCGGCACTGGGCACCAATGGCAAGCCGGTACCGGTGCTGTACTGGCTCTCGGGGCTGACCTGCACAGACCAGAACTTCATGCAGAAAGCCGGCGCCCAGAAGCTGGCGGCGAAGCTGGGCCTGGCGATTGTCTGCCCGGACACCAGCCCCCGGGGCCTGAACCTGCCGGGTGAAGACGACAGCTACGATTTCGGCTCCGGTGCCGGCTTCTATGTGAACGCGACCGAGCAGCCCTGGGCTCCCCATTACCGCATGTACGATTACGTGGTGAAGGAATTGCCGCAGCTGGTGGAAAGCGAACTGCCGTTGAGTGGTGAGCGGGCTGTCAGCGGGCACTCCATGGGCGGCCACGGTGCGCTGATTTGCGCCCTGAAGAATCCGGGTTTCTACAAATCCGTGTCGGCGTTCGCGCCCATCGCCAATCCGATGGCCTGCCCCTGGGGTCAGAAAGCCTTTACCGGTTACCTGGGGTCAGACCAGGGACGCTGGGAAGAGTGGGATGCCACCCGGTTGATTCCGGGGGCCGAGGAGCGCTTGCCCCTGTTGATTGACCAGGGCACCGCCGATGAATTCCTGGAGCAGCAGCTGAACCCGGAAGCGCTGGCGGATGCCTGCGAGAAGCACCATCACCACATCAATCTGCGCATGCACCGGGGCTACGACCACAGCTACTTCTTCATTGCCTCGTTCATTGATGACCACCTGAACCACCACGCCCGGGCATTGGGCCTGGTGGCCTGACGCATCAGGCCTGCGGTTGCATATTGGCGTGGTATTTGAACGCCTGCCGGATATGCTCCCGCAGCTGTTTTTCGTCCCAGGGCTTGGTCAGGAACTTGTAGATTGCGCCCTGGTTGATGGCCTCGGTCACGGATTTCAGGTCGGTGTAGCCGGACAGCACAATGCGCACGGTGTGCGGATGAATGGCTTTCACCTGGCTGAGAAACTCGGTGCCGGACATTTCCGGCATGCGCTGGTCTGAAATGATCACCTGTACTTCGTTTTCCGCCAGCAGGGTGAAGGCTTCGCTGATGTTGGTGGATGACAGAATCCGGTAGCCATCCCGGCGCAGGGTCCGGGTCAGGGCCTTGATGATGTTCACCTCATCGTCCAGCAGCAGGACGGTTTTCTGCTCTTCCTCTGCATTATCACTGCCGCCGGCCCCGCGATGTCCGTGCAGGTTCATATATTCGGTCAGCTGCTCGAACGGCATGGGCCGCGAGAAGGCATAGCCCTGCAGCAGGTCACACTGGTTGCGGCGCAGGAAGTTGGCCTGGGCCTCGGTTTCCACCCCTTCAGCCACCACTTCCAGCGACAGGTGGTGGGCCATGGAAATGACGCCCCGGGTGATGGCGGCATCACTCCGGTTCTTGATGACTTCCTTGATGAACGAGTTGTCGATCTTGATCCGGTTGGCCGGCATCTGCTTGATGTAGGTCAGGCTCGAGAAACCGGTGCCGAAATCATCAATCGAGATCTGTACACCCAGCTCCCGGAGCTTGTGGAGTGTGTCGACCACCTGGCTGGTGTCATTGATGACCGCAGACTCCACCATCTCCAGGTCCAGCGCCTGGGCTGGCAGGCCGGATTCGCCCAGAGCCCGTTTGACCGTCGCCAGAAAGTCGGTTTTCCGGATCTGTACCGGCGAGATGTTCACACCCACCGAACAGTCCCGGAAGCCGGCGGCATGGAGTTTGACCATATCCCGGCAAGCCTGGTCCAGCACCCACTCACCCAGGGCAATAATCTGCCCGGTTTCCTCCGCCAGCGGTACGAAGTCTGCCGGCGATACCAGGCCAAGCTCCGGGTGTTCCCAGCGCACCAGAGCTTCCACCGAGCGGGCCTGGCCGGTGCGGGAGTCGATCATCGGTTGGTAGTAGAGGGTCAGGGCCTGGTTGTCGATGGCGTCCTGCAGCTGGTTGCGCAGCTTGACCCGGTAGCTGGCCTGGGAGTTCATGGCTTCTTCAAACCACTGCCAGGTGTTCCGACCCAGTTGCTTGGCCTGGTACATGGCCAGGTCCGCCTGCTGGATCAGTTCCGCTGAACTGCTGATGTTGCCGTCGGTTTCGGTCATGCCGATGCTGGCGGTCAGGTGCAGGGTAACGTCGCCAATCCGGTAAGGGTTGGCCAGGGTGCTCATTACCTGTTCCACCACCAGCTGGGCATCGCTGCCGTGGGTCAGCCCCGACAGCGCCACCACAAATTCGTCGCCACTGACCCGCGCCACGGTGTCGCCGGAGCGCACCAGTTCTTTCAGGCGGCGGGCCACTTCGATCAGGATCTGGTCGCCGGTGCGGTGGCCGAGGGAATCATTGATCAGCTTGAAGCCGTCCAGGTCAATGAACAGTACACCCACATGGCGGTTGTAGCGCCGGGCAAACTGGCAGGCCTGGGTCAGCCGGTCTTCCAGCAGGGTGCGGTTGGGCAGCTGGGTGAGCACATCGTGGCTGGAGTTGTAGGCCAGCTGGTGTTCGATGGATTTGCGCTCGGAAATGTCGTTCTGTACGCCCACGTAATGGGTGATTTCATTGCGCTCATTGCGGATCGGCGACAGGTACAGGTCGTTCCAGAACGGAGTGCCGTCTTTGCGGTAGTTGCGCAGCATAACCGACACTTCTTCGCCATCGGCCAGGCCTCGGTGGATGGTCTCCAGCGCCTGCATGTTGCTGTCATCGGGTGGATCCCCCTGCAGGAACCGGCAGTTGCGGCCCAGTACTTCGGCGGCGGTGTAGCCGGTGATGCGCTCGAAAGTGGGGTTTACGTAAACCAGTGGCATGTCGTCGGCACGGGCATCGGCCACCACCATGCCGTTGGAGCTGGTTTCGATACAGCGTTGCAGCAGTTTCAGCTGCCGGGTGTTTTCGATCTGGGCGGTTTTGTCGGTCAGGGTGAACAGGGCCAGTTCGTGGTGGCCAATGGTGATGTTCTGGCTGGCTACTTCCACAATCAGCTTCCGGCCATCCCTGGTGCGGTGGCATTCCAGCCCAGCCCCCGCTTGCAGCACTGTGCCGTCGCCATCCGGCTCGCCGGTGAGGGATTTATCGGCCAGGTCGGCAATGTTCAGGCCTGCAACTTCCTCCGGCACCACGCCATAGAGCGTGCGTCCAGCTTCGTTCATGGCATTCATGCGGCCGCTGCCCGGCGCTGCCAGGCACATGGGCGTGGGGTTATTCTCGAACAGCAGCCGGTACTGGGCTTCGCTGCTGGCCAGGTCTTCGGTGGCGACAGCACGGTCGATGGCATAGCGAATGCTGCGCAACAGGGCGTGGCCATCGATACGGCCCTTGACCAGGTAATCGGCGGCCCCCAGTTCCACGGCCCGGGCATCCAGCTCTTCATCGCCCTGGCCGGTCAGCAGGATAAACGGGGTGGTGATGCCTTCGTTCTTCGCCTGCTGGATCAGGTCAAGGCCGGAATCCGGCCCCAGGCGCAGGTCAACCAGCGCCACATCAAAGCTTTCCCGGTGCAGGGCGGCCAGGCCATCGTCCAGGCAGTTGTGCCAGGTCAGCCGGGTTTTGCCCGGGCTGGCTTCAGCCAGCAGGTCCTCGGTGATCAGGTAGTCGTCTTCGTCGTCCTCGATCAGCAATACGCGCAACATCGGGTCGGTCATGGCGATTCCCACCAGGTTTCCAGGGCTTTTACGATTTCGATCAGTTCGGTGTAACTGGACGGCTTCACCAGGTAGTCGTTGGCCCCCTGGGCCAGGCAAAAGGCCCGGTCTTCATCATTTCTGGAGGTGGTCAGGACGACCGTTGGCAGCTGTTGCAGGCTGGGTTCCGAGCGGATTTCCACCAGCGATTGCCGGCCGTCTTTCAGGGGCATGTTCAGGTCGAGCAGCAGCAGATCCGGCAGCGGCCCGGGGCTTTCTTCACCAAGCAACAGCGCCATCAGCTCCACGCCGTCGGAGACAAACCGCAACTGGCAGTGCTCGCAGGTTTCCTCGAAGGCATCCTGCAGCATCAGCTGGTCGTCCGGATCGTCTTCGGCGATCAGGATCACCGGGGGGCGGCTGTCGCTGGTCATATCAGGCCGCTCCCTGACCGCTGCGCAAGCGGATACGGAAGGTGGTGCCGGTGCCGGGCTGGCTGTTCAGGCTGACCGATGCTCCGTGGCGATCCAGGATTTTCTTCACAATCGCCATGCCGATTCCGGTGCCCGGGTAGCCTTCTTTCTGGTGCAGCCGCTGGAACGGGTGGAACAGTTTTTCCGCATAGCGTTCGTCGAAGCCGATGCCGTTGTCGCTGACCACCAGGGTCCAGGCATCGTTCGTGATGTCCTCGGCCCGCACCTGAACCACCGGTGGCCGGTCCGGGGCGTGGAACTTGATGGCGTTACTGAGCAGGTTTTGCAACACCTGCCGCAACTGCATGGCATCGCCCCAGGTTTCCGGCAGTGTTTCGGCGTCTACCTTGCCCTGGGCCCGGCCGATGCTGGTTTCCATATCCACCAGCACTTCGCTGAGGATTTCGTTGGTGTTGCAGGCCACCATGGGCTTGGCCCGGGTGGTTACCCGCGAATAGGACAGCAGGTCTTCAATCAGTGCCTGCATGCGCCCGGCAGCAGACTGCATGCGTCGCAGATAGTCTTTTTCCCGCTCGCCCAGGTCTTCGGAACGGGCAATCAGGCGGTCCGAGAATGCTTGTATCTTGCGCAGGGGTTCCTGCAGGTCGTGGGAGGCTACGAAGGCGAAGTCCTGCAGCTCCCGGTTGCTGCGCTCCAGTTCCTTCATGGTTTCTTCCAGCTGTTCCATGGCCTGCCGCAGGGCGGTGGTGTCACGGGCCACCACGTAGATCAGGTCGTCGGCACTGAGAATGGCGTTGATGTCGACCCAGTGGATACCGCCCTGTCGGTTGAGGATACGAACTTCCAGGTCTTTGATTTCCGCGCCTTCGCCCAGGGCCCACATGGCTTCCTGAACCGCTTCCCGGTCATCTTCGTGGATCAGGTCAAGGTAGGAGGTACCCAGCAGTTCATCCCGGGTGTAACCCAGGGTGTCGACAAAGTGGGCGTTCAGTTCGAAGAAATAGCTGTTCAGGTCGACGATGCAGAACATGTCGGGAGACAGTGAGAAGAACTGTTCCCGTTCCTGGGTGAGGATTTCTGCCACCAGTTCGTTGCTGATGTCCCGGCCTACGCAGAACAGGATCTGGTCTTCCGGAGACCACTCGGCAATCCAGGCAATCGTGATGACCTGGCCGTTGCGGTGGTTCAGCCGGGCCCGGAACTCGATGGCTTTGTCGTGTTCGCCGGAGATCAGCCTGGCCATTTCATCTTCGGTACTGGCCCGGTCTTCCGGCACCAGTAGCTGGCGGTAGGGCTGGCCCTGAAGCTCTTCGGGGCTGTAGCCGAGAATGGTGAGACAGGCCGGGCTGATCTGCAAAAAGGTGCCATCGGCACTGATGGAGCAGAGAATATCCCGGGAGAACTCCAGGAAGCGCTCGTTGATGTAGCGCAGCGCCCGTTCCTGCTCCAGGTGGTAGTTGAGGGTGTTATTGAGCTCTTCCAGCGACGCCGAACGCTGCCGGGCCTGGTTCCAGAACCGGTAGCTGGCAATGGCCAGGGCCACCACCAGTATCGACGCGCTGACAATGAGCAGAATCAGCCAGGGGCTGAAGCCGGATGAAACCGCCATTCAGTCGGAAGACCCCGCATCGTCGTCCAGCAGTACCGAACCATCGGCATCCCGGCGCACCCGGGTAATGCCCGGGTTGTCGGCCTCCAGGCGCAGCAGCTCTTCTTCCCGGGCCTTGATCATGGCCCGCTGGGCGTCGTTTTCCTTACGCAGGCGCTGGTTTTCTTTTTGCAGACGATAGAGTTCTACCGCGGAACTGATCGCAGCGACCACTTCATGGTCGTCCCAGGGCTTGGTCAGGTAGCGGAAGACTTCCGCCTGGTTGATGGCCTTGACCATGGATTCGCTGTCGCCATGGCCACTGAGTACCAGGCGGATGGCGCCCGGTTGCTTCTGCTTGGCAAATTTCAGGTAGGTGACACCATCGGCCATGGGCATCTTGTAGTCTGACAGGATGACCGCGTACTCGTGTTGCAGAAGGGCTTCGAGGGCTTCTTCAACATCGCTGAAGGCGTCGACCTGCCAGTCCTGCCGGCGCAACAAGCGGCGCAAGCTGTTGAGGACGTTCGGCTCGTCGTCGACCAGCTGGATTCTGATCATGCAGGGTTCTCCGTATCCTGGTTCTGCTGTGTGTGCCGGAGCGGTTCCGGTTGTGTTACCGGTAGTGTAATCCGGAATCGGGTGCCCTGCCCGGGCTCGCTGTGTACCTCGATCTCGCCATTGTGCTTCTTGATGATGTTGAAGGACAGCGACAGCCCCAGCCCGGTGCCCTTGCCGATGCCCTTGGTGGTGAAGAACGGCTCGAAAATGCGGTTCAGGTGCTCGCTGGCAATACCCTTTCCGGTGTCTTCCACTTCCAGGGTAATGCTATCACCCTGGTGCCGGGTACGAATGGTGATCTTGCCGAAATCCTCGATGGCGTGGGCCGCGTTCACCAGCAGGTTCATGATCACCTGGTTGATCTGGGAGGCAATGCACTCCACGTGCGGCAGCTCTCCGAAATCCCGGACAACCTCGGCTTTGTATTTGAGCTCGTTGTTCACCACGTTCAGGGTGGTTTCAATACCCCGGTGCAGGTCGGCCTGCTTGAACTCTTCTTCCTCGATGTGGGAGAAGTCCTTCATCGCCGAGATGATGGTTTTTACCCGTTCGATACCCTCGCGGGATTCGCTCAGCAGGTCTTTCAGGTCTTCCCGCAGGTAGTTGTAATCGATGTTGTGGCGGATCTGGCGCAGATCCTCCAGCGATGCCGCGGTGTCTATGGCATCGGTCAGCCGGAACAGGTCGTTCAGGTAGTTTTCCAGGGTTTGCAGGTTGGAATAGACGTAGCCCACCGGGTTGTTGATCTCGTGGGCAACCCCCGCGGCCAGCTGGCCGATGGCCGCCAGCTTTTCCGATTGCAGCAGTTGTTTGTTGGCCTGCTCCAGTCGGGCATTGAGTGCGTCCTGGCCGGTGTCGGTGGGTTCCTTGTCGGTCATTTGGGTGCCTGCCTGCGGGTTGGTTGGATAAACAATATCTGGATTGCATCCAGTATAGATTCACTGCCCGGTTTTTGCGTAACGTTTGGTTTCTGGAGTTCACGCCAAGTTATTAATTCTTCGTGAGATACGTGGTTGTTCAGGTAGAAATTTGTTAAGAATCGTTGTCGCGCGGCGACCGCTCAATTAGCTTGCGCTATTCTTGACTCCCAAATAAGACTTTTGTCGGATCCGGTTCCGCATGCTGCATCGTTTGAAGAACGATTTTCGCCTGTCCATCATTACCCTGCTCGGCGCCAGTGCCGTGCTGGGGATTACGCCGTTTGCCGTGCTTCGATTCCTGCAGGGCAACACCATGGCCGGCCTGCTCGATACGGTGATCCTTGCGGGTATTTCCTTCGGAGTGATTTACAGCTGGCTGACCGGCAACACCCGGGTGGGCGGCATGGTGCTGGCCCTGGTGGCCTGCAGCGGTGCGGTATCGGTTGGCTATGTGGTGGGCGAGCCGGGCCTGTTCTGGTTGTATCCCTGCCTGGTGACCACCTTCTTCCTGGTGGCACCGAAGATTGCCATTGTGCTGAACATTGCCTCGGTGCTGGTGCTGATGTCGTTCGGAGAGGCCTTCAGCTCCCAGGTGCAGATGTGGTCCTTTGCCTCCACGGCAGTTGTCGTCAGTGCCTGTGCCTATGTGTTCGCTTACCGGAACAAGAACCAGCGGGTGCGCCTGGAACACCTGGCCACCATTGATCCCCTCACTGGGGTGAAGAACCGGCGTTCGATGGACGAAGCGCTGGACCTGACGGCCGCCAACGCCGAGCAGACCGGGCAGTCCTATGCGCTGGTGCTGCTGGACCTGGATCATTTCAAAACCATCAATGACGATTATGGCCACGGTGTCGGTGACAGTGTGCTGACCGAGCTGGTAGCGCTGATCGAACACAATACCCGCAAGTCAGACCAGTTGTTCCGCTATGGCGGCGAGGAGTTCGTCCTGCTGCTGCCGGGTGTGGATGGCGTGGGGCTGCAGTCGGTAATGACCAACCTGCAGCAATTGTTGCGCCGGCGGCTGAAGCACCCGGGCGGGGCGGTTACGGCTTCCTTCGGTGTGGCATTGCTGGGCCATGGCGAAAGTGTGGCCAGCTGGCTGCGGCGTGCCGACAACGCCTTGTATGAAGCCAAGGAATCCGGCCGTGACCGGATTGTCTATGCAGACGCCCTGGCTCAGGCCGGTTCCGGTGCCGGCCGGTACCGGAACAGCCGCCAGCCCAGCAGCAAGCTGGCGGAGGTCAGCCCCGCGGTTAGTCCCACCCAGAATCCGGCCGCGCCCAGCGCCGGCAGCAGTGCGTCTGTAAAGGTCAGAAAGTAACCCAGCGGCAAGCCGATTCCCCAGAACGAGAACAGCATGATAAACATGGGGATGCGGGTGTCCTTGTAACCCCGGAGTGCGCTGATGCAGGTGACCTGGATGACGTCCGCAATCTGGAACATGGCGGCAAAGGTCAGCAACCGGACAGTGACCGCCTGTACCTCGGCATCACTGGAATACAGCGCCGCAATTGGCCCGGAAAACACATACAGGGCGCTGGCGAAGATCAGGGCGATGGCCGAGGCCAGGATCAGCGAGCTTCGGGAAATCAGCCGGGCAGTGTCCGGGGCCCGGGCGCCGATCAGAAAACTGACTCGCAGGGTCAGCGCCATTCCGATACTCAGCGGCAGCATGAACAACAGCGACACCACGTTCAGGGCAATCTGGTGCCCTGCCACCACCACCGGCCCCAGCGGAGCCAGGAACAGCGCAATAACCGAAAACATGCTGGCTTCTACGAAAATGGTAAAGCCGATTGGCACGCCAATGCGCAGAATGTAACGGATGCCCTGCCAGTTCGGTTTCACCCAGTCTGCCAGTATATGGAAGGCCCGGAAGGTCTTGCTGTAATTCAGGTACACCAGCAGGGCGATGGCCGCCGTTCCGTTCGACAAGGAGGTGGCCCAGCCGCAACCCACGCCCCCCATGGCCGGCAGGCCGAGCTTTCCGTAGATGAAAATGTAGTTCAGGGGCAGGTTGATCAGGGTGCTGAGCACCGAAAATGCCATGACCACCCGGGTGTGCCCGAGCCCATCTGTAAGGCCTCGCAGGGCGTTCATCAGCAGCATGGCAGGAATGCCCCAGGCGAAGGCATCCAGGTAGCCCTGGGTTATGCCGGCGGTGGTGGGCTCCATCTTCAGCATCGACAGCACCGGCTGTACGTTGGTCAGCAACAGCACCATCACTACGGTGCCGGCCAGGGCGATGTACAGCCCCTGCCAGGTAGCCGGCATGATCTTGCCGGTGGTGCGGGCACCGTTGTAGCCGGAGATGATCGGTTGCAGCGCGCCGAGCAGGCCCATGAAAAACAGGAACAGCGGCATCCACAGGCTGCTGCCGATGCCGACACCGGCCAGGTCTTCGGCACTGGCGTGGCCGGCCATCACGGTATCGATGACACCATTGGCCATCTGGGCCAGCTGGGCAATCAGGATGGGGCCGCCCAGAATAGCCAGGGTTTTCCATTCAGTAAGGGTGCGGCTGACCAGCGGTTGCCGGGTTTCTGGTAACGGTTGGTGGTTTTCGTCCATGGTGTTCCGGGTTTCTGTGCAGGGCGTATAGGGGGCCTTGGGCCGGCTGAAGATCATACCCTATCGCCGGTGTTGGTTCTTATAGGGACAAGCACGCCTTCAGAAACTGCAATTGCCGGAAGAAATCAGTAAAGTAGCAGCCCGGATTTTTGCAGGTGGCGCGCGATGAAACTGTTGGTTCTGGTTACGATTCTCTGGGCGTTCTCGTTCAGCCTGATTGGCGAATTCCTGGCTGGCCGGGTAGACAGCGACTTTGCGGTGCTCAGCCGGGTGTTGCTGGCCGCCCTGGTGTTCCTGCCCCTGACCCGCTGGCGCGGTGTTCCCGGAGGCATGAAGCTGGGCATCATGGCCACCGGTATGCTGCAGTTCGGTATCACCTACCTGTGCCTGTACCGTTCGTTCAGTTACCTGACGGTGCCGGAAGTGCTGTTGTTCACCATCTTCACTCCGCTGTATGTCACCCTGCTGGACGATGCCATGTACCGCCGGTTTTCCCCGGTGGCCCTGCTGGCTGCGGCCATCGCCACCCTGGGCGCCGGCATTATCCGCTACGACGGCCTGAGCGAAGACTACATCACTGGTTTCCTGTTGTTGCAGGTGGCCAATTTCACCTTTGCCGCCGGCCAGGTGGGCTACAAGCATGTAATGCAGCGTTACCCGCTGGAGCTGCCGGGCTACCGCACTTTCGGTTATTTCTTCTTTGGCGCGCTGGTCATCGCCCTGCCGTCGTTCCTGGTTTTCGGCAATCCGGACAAGCTGCCGGCTACCGGCTTGCAGTGGGGCATTCTGGCCTGGCTTGGCCTGGCGGCTTCTGGTTTGGGCCTGTATCTGTGGAACCGCGGCGGCTGCCAGGTGGATGCTGGTACCCTGGCGATCATGAATAATGCCCTGGTGCCGGCCGGCTTGCTGGTTAACCTGTTGATCTGGAACCGGGATGCGGATCTCGGGCGGCTGGCGCTCGGCGGCCTGGTGATTGCGTTCTCGCTGTGGGTGAATAACCGGTTTCGGCGGCAGGCCCTGGCCTGATCTCCTGGCCGGGGGCCGGCCGTAAACAACTGAACAACATTTCAACACTGGCACCATTTGGCCAGTGCTGGCAGAATCCGGCCCCAACTGCCCCAGCACTCAGGCTCGGCGCACTCACAATCCGTAATTTCCTAAAGCCAAAAGCACAGGAATAAAACTCATGACTCAGTCCAACTCCGCAGCTGACAGCGGTACCGGGGCTCGCGGACTCTGGTCTTCCAGACTCGCGTTTATTCTGGCAGCAACCGGTTCTGCTGTCGGCCTTGGTAACGTGTGGAAGTTTCCCTACGTAACCGGTGAAAACGGCGGCGGCGCGTTCGTTCTCGTTTACCTGCTCTGTATCTTCATCATCGGTATTCCCATCATGATGGCCGAGGTGTTTATCGGCCGGAATGGTCGCCACAACCCGATCACCAGTTTCCGGCTGGTGGCAGAGCGCAACCTGGCGTCTCCGGGTTGGCGTATTTCTGCCATCATCGGTATGTTCGCGGCCTTTATCATTCTGTCGTTCTACTCCGTCATCGGCGGCTGGGCGGCTTCCTACATCGGCCACGCGGCCATGGGTGACTTTACCGGCGGCACGGCTGACTCGGTAGGCGCCTTGTTCGGTGATTTGCTGAGTAACCCCGGCCTGTTGCTGTTCTGGCACACCGTCTTTATGGCGCTGGTTATCCTGGTGGTAGCCCGTGGCCTGAAGGGTGGCCTTGAGCGTGCTGCGACCATCCTGATGCCGGCACTGTTGGTGTTGTTGCTGGTGGTGGTGGGCTATGCCACCACTACCGGTCATTTCGGCGAAGCGGTCAGCTTCCTGTTTACCCCGGATTTCAGCGCCCTGACCATTGACGGCGTCCTGGTTGCCCTGGGCCATGCGTTCTTCACCCTGAGCCTGGGTATGGCCATCATGATGGCCTACGGCTCCTATCTGGGTAACGATGTGAAGATTGGCCGCACGGCTGTCAGTGTTGCCATCCTGGACACCGTGGTTGCCTTGCTGGCGGGCCTGGCCATTTTCCCGGTGGTGTTCGCCAACGGCCTTGAAGCCGGTGCCGGCCCTGGCCTGATCTTCCAGACCCTGCCGCTGGCGTTCGGTAACATGCCCATGGGCAGCCTGTTTGGTGCGCTGTTCTTTATCCTGCTGCTGTTTGCTGCCTGGACCTCCGGTATTTCCCTGCTGGAGCCGGTGGTTGAGTGGGTTGAAGAGAAAACCAGCCTGGGTCGTACCGGCAGTGCCATTGTCGCCGGCGGTGCCTGCTGGGCGCTGGGTATTGCCTCGATCCTGTCACTGAACGTGTGGTCCGGCGTGACTCCGCTGGGCATGTTCGCAGCCTTTGAAGGCAAGACCATCTTCGACCTGCTGGACTACTTTACTGCCAATATCATGCTGCCGCTGTCCGGTATGCTGACGGCCGTGTTTGTGGGCTGGTTCGTGGCGAAGGAGTCTCTGAAAAGCGACCTGGCCATGGACGGTGGTGCCTTTGCCCTGTGGCACAACCTGCTGCGCTACGTGACTCCGGTAGCCGTGGCAATCGTGTTTGTCTACAACCTGATTGGTTGATCCGGCGCGGCCGTTCTGGCCGCTGCCACACCATAAAAAAAACCGGCGCTGGAAACAGTGCCGGTTTTTTTGTGACTGGGATTTATTGGGCCCTACACCTTGCCGCCCAACAGGATACGTACGGCTGTGCAGGCATCTTCGAGTTCTTCGTCCCGGGGTTCCCGGCCACCGATGATGTCGCTGTACAGGCAGGATTCGGCGATGCGCACCATGAAGTAGGATAGGCTCTGTATGTTCATGGGCGGGCTCAGGTGCCCGGCGCGTACTTCATCCTTGAGTAAGCGGGTATTCACTTCCACCGTGCGGGCGTGCAGGGTGGAATGGGATGACGTGAGCATCTTGAGCGCGTATTCCGGATCCTGGTGCAGGAATTTCCGCAGTGGCGAAAAGTGCAGGATGGTCATGTTGATGTGACGGAAAACGCCAACGACATAGTCGACGCCATGGCCGGGGGTAATGGCACGGGCTTCTTTGTAGAGAGGTTCGTACAGGGACCAGAGAATCTCACCAATCAGCAGGTCCCGGTTGCCCACCCAGCGGAACAGGGTGGCGCGGCCTATGTGCAGGTCATCGGCCAGGGCCGCCAGGCTGATCTTTTCCCCTTTCAGCCACATTCTTCGGGCGCGTTTGAAGGCGTCCAGAGGCGTAGGTTTGGTGATGGTGTCGGTCACTGTGGTCTCTTTGGCTGATTTGCCCTTTATTCTAGCGATTGGCGCCTGTAGGGGCTATGGGTCCTTATACCCACAGGTCGCCAATGGGCGTATCCGGGCCGAAGTGATGAAGGACCTGGGCCTGGAACAGTTCGGCGGTGGCGATGGCGTCGATCAGCGCATTGTGGCCGGCGTAGTGGGGCAGACCGTAGCGGATCCGGCTGTCGGGCAGGCGGATAGAGATGGGCTTTTTCCCCATCAGTTGCTGCCACCGGCCGGGGTTTCGTTTGGGGTGCAGGTAGGCTTCGATGGCCATGGTGTCAATGACCGGGAAGAGCAGCTGTTCTTTCAGGCGCCATTGCAGGGCCATGTTCAGGAACGGCCGCTCTATGTTGCGGTAGTGCACCACGGGTATGCGGCCCTTGAGGTGCTGGAACAGGGTGTCGAGCACCTCGGCAAGGTCCGGGGCGTGTTCGATTTCGCTGTGGGTGATGCCGTGAATGGTAACGGTGTCCTGCTCCAGCGGCAGCTGCGGGCGGACAATCTGATGCCAGGCCTCGCCGAGCTGTATGCCGCCCAGGGTAAAAGGCACCAGGCCGATGCTGACAATGGAGTGCTTGTTGACGTCCAGGCCAGTGGTTTCGAAGTCCAGGGCGACCAGCGGAACGTCGCGCACGGGGGTGGTGGCATCCGGGCAGCCGGCATCGTAAAAGTCGCGAATCCGCGTGTCCTTTGCCTGTTCAGCCCCCTGGCGGTAGGTGTCTGGCCAGTTCCGGTTACTGTTGCTGCTTTCGATGGCGTTAGACATTCCGCGTGGCTCCGGCGTTGTAGCGGAAGCGCAGGAATTTCTGGGCATTGCTGACCACCTGGAAGGCGTCTTTCAGGTGGCTGCGTTCGAACGGCGACAGGTCTTCGGGGCGCACGTTGTTGTCCGGTTCCCGGCCCTCTTCAATGGCCAGCGCCTGGTGGCGGATGCGGACAATCGAGATGAATTCCAGGGCATCGCGCAGGTTGCCGGCGTCGTCGTCCATCAGCAGCTTGGTGTTGGCTACGTCCTTCAGGCGCTCGAAGGAGTTCTGGGAGCGGCTGCCACTGGCCAGCGCGTGTACCCGGATAAGGTCAGACAGCGGCGCGGTGCCCCGGCGTTTCAGGTTGAAGGTTTTCTGGTGCTTGCCGTCTTCTTCCAGCACAAAGGTGCGGAAGAAACCCAGGGGCGGCGTGCGGTTCAGGGCATTCCTGGCCAGGAACGTGAGGAAGCGCTGACTTCCTCCGGCTTTTTCCACAATCAGGGTTTTCAGCTGCTCGGCAAAGTCGGTTTCGCCGTAGATGCCGTCCAGGTCGAAGAAGATGTTGCTGTTGAGCAGGGCTTCGGCCTTGGGGTTATCTATCCAGTCAGTGAAATAGTCTTTCCAGACCCTCAGCGGTTGCCGCCATTTCGGGTTGGTGGCCATGATGTCGCCGGTGCAGTAGGTGTAGCCGCACTCGGCCAGGCCGTCGGAGACGAACTTGGCCAGGGCCAGGAAGTAGTCGTCGTGTTCTTCCGGAATGAAACTGTCGTCCAGGATCATGGCGTTGTCCTGGTCTGTGACCACCAGCTGCTCGTCCCTGGCCATGGAGCCCAGCGCCATGAAGCAGTAGGGCACCGGTGGCGGGCCGAGCTTTTCTTCGCCCAGTTCGAGTAACCGCTGGCTGAAACTGCGGCCGATTCCGGCCATGGCACTGCCGATCATGTGGGAGTTGGCGTCTTCGTTGACCATGCGCACGAAGCTGTCGCGCACTTCACGGCTGATTTTCTTCAGGCCTTTGACGTCGTTCTGGTGGTAGATGTTGCTCACCAGGTACAGGCTGCTCTGGCTTTCGTATTTGACGATGTCTGACAGCGCAATCACGCCGCGCACTTCGTCGCCTTCCATCACCGGCAGGTGGTGCACGTTGTTGTGGAGCATGGTGAGCATGGCTTCGAAGATGAAGGAGCGGGCGCTGATGGTGATCAGCCCTTCCGACATGATGTCGCTGATCGGGGTTTCCGAGGCCAGGGCATGGGTAACCGCACGGGTACGTAGATCCCGGTCGGTGATGATGCCCTGCAATTTCGGGCGTTCGCCGCTTTCATCCATCAACAGCAGCGCCGATACGCCATTGTCTGTCATGATTCTGGCGGCTTCCTGCAGGCGAACGGTGGTCGGAGCGGAAACCGGTTCCCGGGATATCAGGCGGGTAACCTTGGCGGTCATCAGTTCGTTGGATTTCTCTCTACGCGAAACCGCCGAACGCAGTCGGCTGCGGTCTTCAATCTCAACAAAGTCTGCAAAGTTTTCGTCGGTTTCCCACAGATGCTGAAAGGTGGTATCCGGAATCTTGTAGATCAGGCAATCTTCGATGGCTTTGGCGGGGAACCGGACTTTCTTGTTCATCATCAATCCGAACTGGCCAAAGATTTCGCCCTCGCCCACGCGGTTGTACAGCTCACCGGAGCGGCGGAAAATCTCCACGGCGCCGCTGCGGATATAGTGGAGCCAATGATTGGTCTGGCCGAGTTCAAGTATCTGGGTGCCGGCGCGGTAGTAGACCACCTCAATACCGCTGACAACTCGTTCAAGAAGTTCTTCAGGCATGTCATTGAACGGGGGGTATTGGGCAATGTGGTTGCGGATGTCCAACAGTTCGGCCTGCATGGGCTCTCCAGAGTGACTGAGTCTTGATTAAATGTTTGCGGTTGGCTGACCGGTTATTCCAGAGTCTGGCCAAACTATAGCAGTTGTCTGTCCGGTTGGTGTACCTTGGCGACGGAATGTGGCGGGCTGGAGAAAGGTTTATGGTCAACAAGTTACTGGTAACCGGCGGGATTCGCTCCGGTAAGACCGGGCTGGCTGAGCAGAGGGCCAAAGCGGCCGGTAACGACGTGGTTTATGTGGCGACCGCCACTGCAGGCGATGATGAAATGGCACTGCGTATCCAGCGTCACCAGCAGCTGCGTCCCGATCACTGGCAGCTGGTTGAGGAGCCGCTGCGCCTGGGCCGGGTATTGTCAGTGTATGCCAGCGGTCTGGGAGAGCCACCGTTGCTGTTGGTGGACTGTATGAGCCTGTGGCTGAGCAATCTGTTGTTTGCCGACGGCTCCTTGTTCCAGCCCGAGCGGGCGGCCTTTCTGGAGGCGGTTGAGGCCTATCCCGGCCCTCTGGTGATTGTGACCAACGAAGTGGGGCTCGGAACCATCGGCATGGACCCGCTTACCCGCCGTTTTGCCGACGAGCTGGGCTGGCTCAATCAGGCCCTGGCCCAGCGTTGTGATGAGGTGGTGATGGCCGTGGCGGGTTTGCCAATTACCCTCAAGGCTGGTGGCTGATCAGGCTGCGGAACACACCGAATTCGGACTGGTCCACCTGTATCCGGCTGCGGCAGGCGTAAGGGACGGCGAAGCCGGTGAATGATTTCTCCAGCGGAATGCCCAACACATTGGCCAGCACCATGCGAATCACGCCTCCGTGGCAGACCACCAAGACCCGTTTGCCGGCTAGGGTTTGCTGCCACCGATCAAAACCATCGATGGTGCGCTGGTAGAAATCCGTCACAGCTTCACCGCCGGGGGGGAGGAAGTTGATGGGGTCCTGCCAGAAGTGGTTGAGGTGATCCCCATAACGCTCCTGGATCTGCTCTGCGGTCAACCCTTCCCACTCACCGAAGCCGATCTCCCGAAGATCTTCTTCGATGTGCAGTGGAATCCTGTGTTCCTCGGCTAGTTGCTGGGCGAAGCGTCGGCACCGTTGCATGGGTGAACTGACGATGGCGTCCCACCGATCACCCTCGGCGATGGCATCTATCATCTGTTGCCACCCGGTGTCGCTCAAAGGGTCGTCTTTACTGCCCCGGAACATCTGGCCACCTTCCGGTTCGCCGTGGCGTATCAGGTCGATTACTGTGGTGGTCATGGGGTTAGTCTCCCGCTTTGCCGCTGACACCGGCGTCGGTAAAGCTGGCCATCCGGTTATGCAGGGCGCAGGCGGCGCGCAGCAGGGGGACGGCAACGGCCGCGCCACTGCCTTCGCCCAGGCGCATACCAAGATCCAGCAGGGGCGAGGCATCGAGTGACTCCAGCACGGAATTGTGGCCGGGTTCGGCCGAGCGGTGTGCAAACAGAAGCCACTCGCGCACCCCTGGCTGTTGATGCACAGCCACCAGCGCGGCGACAGAGACGATAAAACCATCCACCAGCACCGGGATCCGGCGTGCGGCGCAGCCCATTATGGCGCCCGTCAGTGCGGCTATTTCAAAGCCTCCCAAAGAGACCAGTACCGTCAGCGGGTTCCGGTCGGGACCATGTCGGTGCAAGGCCTTCTCAACAACGCGGGCCTTGCGGGCAATGCCTTCGGAGTTCAGCCCCGTACCCGGGCCAACCAGAGCAGCGGGCTGCTGGCCCAGCAGGACGCAGGCCAGTGCTGCAGCACTGGTGGTGTTGCCAATGCCCATATCGCCGCCAATAAACAGGCGGCAGCCAGCGTTTGCAGCGCGCCTGGCGGCTTCGTCGCCACTGTATAACGCGGCGGAAACCTGGTGCGAGGACATGGCCGGTGATTCTGCCATGTTGGCCGTAGAGGGGGCGATAATCTGGTGTATGACGCCGGGCAATGCCGGTACCTCGCCAACCGTACCCAGGTTAACCACTTCCAGGCTGGCGCCAAGTTCTTCAGCCATCACGCTGATGGCAGCGCCGCCGCTGGCAAAGTTGGCGATCATCTGGGCGGTGACTGCCTGTGGAAATGCGGATACGCCTTCGGCGCACACGCCGTGATCTCCAGCGAAAATCACCATGCGGACCGGATCAACAGACGGCGTTTCACTGCCCGACAGGCTTGCGAGTGTAATGGCAACCTGTTCCAGCTTTCCCAGAGATCCGGGCGGTTTAGTAAGTACTTGCTGACGAGCCGAGGCAAGTTCTAAATGTGCACGGGATGGTGCGGGTGGTTGCTGAAGCCAGCTTTCGGGCAGAGGCATGGATTGTTCCTTGTGAACAGAAAGTGAGGATGGTCTATCTGTGGCTCCATGGTGTCAAGGTAAGGCTCGGGTCGGGTAGACTTGCCGGCATTCTTCGTGAGGGTATGGTCTTGGATGCGTTTTCGATGTCGGTAGCCGCATGCTGTATCGCGGTTTTGGTGGATATTTTGATTGGCGAGCCGCGCCGCTGGCACCCCTTGGTGGGCTTTGGCCGCGTGGTTGCCTGGGTTGAGCGGTGCTTTAATCGTCGACCGCAACAACCGGGCCGCAGTGGGATGATCGGTGGCATTGCCGCCGTGTTGTTGATGATGCCAGTGGTCGCTGTGGCAATGGCTTTACAGGAATTGTTGAGTGGCTGGGCGGCGTTGCTGGTGCAGGCGGTTGTGCTGTGGCTGGCCATTGCGCTGCGGGGTTTGGCTGAGCATGGCAGAGCGGTATCGGACGCCTTGCTGCAAGGGCATGGCGAGCAAGCCCGTGCCGCGGTGGGACGCATCGTGAGCCGTGATGCCGAGTCGCTTTCTGACAGTGGTGTGGCCGCGGCGGCCGCCGAATCTATGTTGGAGAACGGTGCGGATGCTGTTTTTGCCAGCTTGTTCTGGTTTTTGGTAGCGGGCTTGCCCGGTGTGGTTTTACACCGGCTGGTGAACACGCTGGATGCCATGTGGGGCTATCGTAACCAACGCTATCTTTATTTCGGGCGCTTTGCCGCTCGGCTGGATGACCTTATGAACTGGCTGCCGGCACGGCTGACCGCCCTGACCTACGCGTTGATGGGCAACACGCGGCTGGCGATGACGTGCTGGTTTCGTCAGGCCAAAACATGGGACAGCCCCAATGCCGGCCCGGTGATGGCGGCCGGGGCTGGCGCGCTGGGCGTTTCGCTGGGCGGCCCGGCTCCTTATGCCAGCGGCGTTAAACAGCGCCCTCGCTTGGGCAGCGGCCCAGAGGCAACCGCCCGGACAGTTGAAGGGGCTATCGGGCTGGTCCAACGGGGTGTGGGGCTGTGGTTGATTGTCCTGGCACTGTTTGCCTTTGGATTTTGGGCCGGAGGTGCCGCGTGATTCCGTTTCATTCACCGGAGCGCCCGGAGCACGGCGGCAGGCTGGAAGCCGCAGCCCGCAAATGGGGCATACCCCGAAGCCAGTGGCTGGACCTTTCTACCGGTTTAAACCCCGTTCCTTATCCGATTCCTGAAATTCCCATGGAGGTTTGGCAACGCTTGCCCGAGCCGGATGACGGTTTGGAAGAGATCATTCGGCGCTGGGCTGGTGCACCGGCCGATGCGGCTTGTCTGCCTGTGGCGGGTAGCCAGCAAGCCATCATGGCATTACCGGCCGTTCGCAAGCGCTTGCACGGGCTTGGCCGGGTGGCGGTGCCCATGCCGGGTTACCGGGAGCATGGCCATGCCTGGCAGCGGGCGGGTTTTGATGTGGTGGGTATTTCAGCGCAACAAGCGCTGGCGGATGATCTGAGCTGGCTGGATTCGGTGGATGTGGTGGTTTGGATCAATCCGAACAATCCGACCGGGCAGGTGTTATTGCCCGAGCGATTGTTGGCCTGGCGGGAACGGCTGCAGCGGCACGGTGGCTGGTTGGTTGTGGATGAGGCGTTTGTTGAGGGGCTTCCCGATCATAGGCTCGACCCATGGGCGGGCGCAGCCAATCTCGTCATCCTGAGGTCGTTAGGTAAGTTTTTCGGGTTGGCCGGAATTCGGGCCGGCGCTGTGCTGTTGGAAAGTGGGCTGGCAAAACAGTTTAACCACGAACTGGGGCCTTGGCCTGTAAGTGGCCCGACGCGATATCTAATGAAATGGGTGCTGGTAGATGAGGCATGGCAAGCAAACGCATTGATCAAGCAGAAAGAAGCCTCGAACAGATTGTCCGCTCTGCTTGAACAACACGGTCTGGGTGTCCCTAGTGGCACGTTGCTGTTTCAAACGGTACGACATCCTCGGGCAGCGGAAATCGCAGACCGACTCGCTCGGTGCGGAGTTCTGGTGCGGTGCTTCGATTCTCCCGAGGCTTTGCGTTTTGGTTTACCGGCCGAAGAGGCCAGTTGGCGGCGCTTGGCTGACGCTCTGTCGGGAATTTATATATGTCATTGACCACCCCCATCCCGGTTGGTAGTCTTGCCCGCGATTTCAGGTGCTCTGCATGTTCATTTCAGACTGGAGAAAGTCGGGTGAATACATAGAGTGAAACGGGAAACTGGTGAGAGGCCAGTACTGCCCCCGCAACGGTAATCAGGTTAATAGCAATCCGTTACGCCACTGTGTCCTAGGCATGGGAAGGTGATTGCTTCGGAGCACGGCCTCCACCTGAAAGTCCGGAGACCGGCCTGAAAGACGGAGTTTCTCAACTCCGTACACCAGACGTTGCGGAGGGCGACGGCGGTGGGTGATCCTGGCTCATCAGCACTACATGCCCTCCACCCCCGTCTGAACACCTTAATTGTCCTTCGCAGTAACCAAGACCGACCGCGCGGGTGCGTGCGGTGCACTGTGAGTGATGATATGAACCCTTCGAAGGCCATTCCGGCGTTAATTTTGTTGCCACTGGCGTTTCCTGTCACTGCGACTGACGGACAGACTGAAAACGCAACTCTTGAACCGATCGTTGTAACAGCGACCCTAGGTCCGCTGACCGCGGGCGAAAGTTTGTCCTCAGTAACCGTCATCGATGAAGAAGCTATCAGACAGCAAAATCCGTCTGACTTTTCTGAACTTCTGCGTGGTCAGCCGGGCATTAACGTGACGGGAAATGGATCGTTCGGGAAAACGACGAGTGTTTACACCCGTGGCACGGCAAATGATTCAACGTTGTTTTTAGTGGATGGCGTACGTTTACGTTCAGCGACCTCTGGTGGTCCATCTTGGCAGTACTTTCCTGCGGAACTCGTAGAGCGTGTCGAAATTGTTCGCGGTGCAAAGAGCTCGCTTTACGGCTCAGACGCGGTCGGTGGCGTGATACAGGCTTTTACGCTTGATCCGGAAGAGACACCTGCAGGTTGGGTAGAGCTTGGCGCGGGCAACTTCGACACCCAAAAAGGCAGTGCCGGTGTCGCCGCTAGCGCAGGCAACACACGCTTTAGTTTAAGTGGCCTGCATAAGGAAACGGATGGTACGGCGGTGATCACTGATGGTGAAGACCGAGGTTTCCGAAACACTGCAGGAGTCGGGCGGATTGTCCATGAGCTGGACTCTGGTGGCGAAGCCAGTCTGGTTGTGGTTCAGAGCGAAGGTAATACTGAGTACGAAGGCGGCAACATCGATTATATGCTCCGAACTATTGGATTTGGGCTAGAAACTCCGGTGAGTGACCACTGGCGTCAGTCGTTGCAGTTTTCTGAGTCTCGTGACGAAACCGATAATGTCACGCCTACCTTTAGCAGCACTTTTGACACACGATCGCGTGCAGCTCGCTGGGACAACACATTTACTTGGAATGTTCACGAGTTGGTTGTTGGCACTGAATTGATGAATGATGAAGTGGGCGGCACGACTGATTATGCCGAGACCAGCCGTTCTAATTTTGCACTTTATACACAGCTGCGCTTGAATTTCGGGCCGACAGATTTGATGTTGAGCTTGCGAGGGGATGATAACGAAGCATACGGGAAGAACGAAACCGGTAGTATTGCATTGGGGCATGCATTCGATCGTTCCCATCGTGTGCGGTTGAGCTACGGTACCGCATTCCGTGCCCCGACATTTAATGATTTGTACTTTCCAGGTGCTAACCCGGATCTTGAAGCTGAAGAGTCGGCGACGGTAGAAGTCGGTTTCAGTGGCCATTATCAGTATTGGTTCTGGGATACCGCAGTGTTCCAGCTCGATGTCGATAACTTGATTGCATGGCAACCCGCCCCAACACCGAGTGACCCGTTTAATTGGTCGCCAATGAACGTTAACGAAGCTCGGATTCGGGGGCTGGAGCTCAGCGCTGGCTTCGAGCGCGACGGATGGCGCGGTGATGCAGCCTTGACCTTGCTTGACCCTGAAAATCGTGAAACTGGCAATCGCCTTCAGCGCCGCAGTGACAAAACCTTACGACTCGACTTGAGCAAACAAGTGGGCAACTGGGACTTTGGCGGAACGGTGGTTGCGGAAGGTTATCGGTACGACGATGCCAGTAACGATGATCGGTTGTCCGGTTTTGCTACGCTGGACCTGCGGGCTGGCTGGCGCTTTGCAAAGGACTGGTCAACGCGTCTAACAGTGGCCAATGTTCTGGATAAAGAATACAGCACGGCTCGATACTCCAGCTCACAAGATCTGGATTATATCGCGGCAGGCCGCACAGCTATGCTGACTGTCCGCTATGACATTCGATAAATGATCTGACAAAGCCGGGGAGGCGCCAGTGATAAAGCTGAAAGGTTTGGCCGTGATGTTGGGCTGGATGCTGCTGGCACCTCCGGGGCTGGCCGCCCCTATTTGTGTAGTAGATGATCTAGAGGTTGAGGTTTGCCTGGATCAACCGGCCAAGCGCATTGCCACCTTGTCCCCGGGCGCCACGGAACTGGCGTTTGCCGCAGGAGCGGGCGACAAGGTGGTCGCTGTGGTGAATTACAGCGATTACCCTGAAGCCGCCCTCAAATTACCTTTGGTGGGTAATCACACCCGGATAGATCTGGAAGCGTTATTGGCGCTGAAGCCCGATTTGGTGATCACCTGGCGAACCGGTAATCCCCCGGCGCAAATGGAGATGCTGAGAGCACTCGGCTTGCCCATGTTTGCCATTGAACCACGTACCTTCGAGGGCGTTTCCAAAGTCATTGAACAGCTTTCGACACTGGCAGGCACGGAACAGGAAGGTTTCGCGGAAGCAGAACGTTTCCGAAAAGGGATCGCCGAGATTGCAGAGCAGTATCGGGACGCCGAGCCCGTGCCGGTTTTCTATCAAGTTTGGCAAACTCCGCTGATGACGATCAACGATGATCATCTGATCGGTAAAGTGGTTCAGCTTTGCGGTGGGGTGAATGTCTTTGGTGACATGCCGCGATTGGTGCCAAGAATCAGTGCCGAAGTGGTGCTGGAGGCCGATCCTCATGCAATTATTACAGGCAGTGTTGAGGGTATCGAAGATAACCAACTTGATCGCTGGAAGAGTTACACCGGAATGACTGCTGTGGCAAAAAATAACTTGTTCTTTGTCCCGGCATCACCCATCTCAAGGCCGACGCCCAGGCTTCTTGAGGCGAGTCGAGATATTTGCGAAAGACTGGATGTTGCCCGTGAACGCGAGTAAGACCTGCAAACACCCGTGTAAACAGGTGACAGTAAGATGACTCGCTCTTTGCTGGTACTCGGTGCGATTTCTCTGGCCGCGCTGATATTGGCCTTGGCTATCGGCAGTGTGAACATTGCGCCCTCAGAACTCTGGAAAGTCATCCAGGGTGAAGGCAGCGCATTGCATCGTACCTTGCTGCTGGACCTGCGTCTGCCGCGCACCCTTGCGGCTTTCGCGACCGGTGGCCTGTTAGCGGTGGCGGGTGCCTTGATGCAGGTGCTGCTACGCAACCCGCTGGCGGACCCGTACGTGCTGGGGTTGTCCGGTGGCGCCGCTGTGGGCGCGCTTTTGGCGATGCTGGCCGGAATGGGGACGTTGCTGATCTCGGGCTCTGCCTTTGCCGGCGCCATGCTGGCAATGGTGTTGGTGTTCGGTCTTGCCCACGGCACCGGCAGTTGGACCGCCTCGCGCCTGCTGCTGACCGGCGTTGTAGTGGCCGCTGGTTGGGGAGCTGTGATCACCCTCATGCTGGCGATCACGCCCTCTTATAAACTGCCAGGCATGCTGTACTGGCTAATGGGCGATGTTTCCTACGCGCGCACGCCTTGGCCCGCATTGGTGGTTCTGATATTCGCGATCGCGGTGATTTTACCGCTTGCTCGTAATCTGAACGTGCTGGCGCGTGGCCCGATGCAGGCCGCGGCACTCGGGGTGTCGGTACGGCCGCTGGAGTGGACCATTTACGTGCTCGCCAGCCTACTGACGGCAACGGCCGTGACCACGGCTGGAAGTATCGGGTTTGTAGGCCTGATTGTGCCGCATATGCTTCGCCTGGTATTAGGCAACGATCAGCGCATTATTTTGCCTGCCAGCGCCTTGGCTGGCGGTACTCTGCTTGTGCTTGCAGATACCCTCGCTCGCACGGTGATCGCGCCTGAGCAGCTTCCGGTGGGCGTTATTACTGCTTTACTGGGGGTGCCAACCTTCCTGTATCTACTGCACCGGAGCCGTTAATGAGCACGCTGCATACTCGCGATTTGATCATAAACGTGCCCGGCAGAGCAGACGGTTTTCCTCTTAATTTGAGTGTCGAGCCCGGTCAGACGTGGGGCGTGTTGGGCCCTAACGGGGCCGGCAAAACCACTCTGCTGCATACCCTCGCAGGCTTGTTACCTGCACGCAGTGGCCGAGTTGTATTGAACGACGCCCCGCTGATTGAGCTAAAGCGCCGCGATATCGCCCGGAAGCTGGGGTTAGTGTTTCAGGAGCGGCAAGACAGTTTTCCCGCAACGGTCATGGAAACCGCACTGATTGGGCGTCACCCGTGGTTGTCGCCTTGGGAAAGTGAACAAGCTGATGACCAGATCCGTGCGCAAAAGGCGTTGGCGGCGATGGATGTGGATTATTTGTCTGGGCGCTTGCTGAGCACCTTGTCGGGCGGTGAGCGTCAGCGGGTTGCGATAGCAACACTGATGACTCAGAACCCGGATATCTGGCTGCTTGACGAGCCCACCAACCACCTCGACCTACACCATCAGGTCAAAGTAATGAGCCTGCTGAGAGACCAGTCGGTTGCAGGAAAAGCAGTGTTCATGTGCTTGCATGATCTGAATCTGGCCGCACGGTGGTGTAGCCACGTGTTGCTGCTTTATCCCAATGGCGATGCCTGCTGGGGCCCCGCCGACAGTATGTTGAAACCATCCGCACTTGAGCAGTTGTATAACCAAAAGCTGGTGACGGTAGAGGCCGATGGCGCCCCGGTGTTTGTCCCCGTGAGCCCCAGTTAATAACGATGAAAGTGGTGAACTTATGAGCAAATCCGTACCGGCAGTCATGATTACTGGCCCCGCCTCTGGGCAGGGGAAATCCATGGTGACAGCGGCATTGGCCCGTCTGCACCGGAATGCCGGGCGTAAGGTGCGAGTGTTCAAGCACGGGCCGGATTATCTCGACCCAATGGTGCTGGAGGTCGCATCCGGCCACCCTGTCTATCAATTACACCCTTGGATGACCGGAGAAGATGAGTGCCGCTGGCGGCTGTTTGAGGCAGCACAAGATGCCGACCTTATTCTGATCGAAGGTGCGATGGGGTTGTTCGACGGCGATCCATCCAGTGCTGATCTGGCAAAGCTTATGGGTATTCCTGCATTGCCCGTGATCGACGCCGGTGGCATGGCCCAGACCTTTGGCGCTCTTGTGTTGGGGCTTGCTCGCTTTGACCCGGAGTTATCTGTTTATGATGTGATTGCGAACAAAATTGGTGGCCCACGCCATGGTGAAATGCTGAAAGAGCGACTGCCAGAAGGGATTCGCCTGTTGGGGGCTATCCCCAGAAACGATGCCATGAGCATACCCGAGCGACATTTGGGATTGATGCAGCCGGAAGAGCTGGCCAACCTCGACCAGAAGCTGGATGGCGCTGCCCAAGTGCTGAAAGAGGCGGGGCTCGATGCATTGCCGAAAACGGTTGAGATTCCCGCCGTTGAAAGGGCAACTAAACCGAAAATGCTACTGGCCGGTGTTCGTATCGGGATCGCTCGTGATGCCGCCTTCAGTTTTATCTATCGGGCCAACACCGAGCTGTTGCTCGCCATGGGTGCTGAACTGCACTATTTCTCGCCGCTGGAAGATTCGGAGCTGCCGCCCGCGGATGCGCTTTGGCTTCCAGGAGGTTACCCGGAGCTGCATGGGAATACGTTGGCAGAGAATACCGCGATGGCGAATGCCATTCGTGCTTTTCATAACGCGGGTAAGCCGATATTGGCGGAGTGTGGCGGCCTGATGGCCTGCGCGGAAGAATTGTCGGATAAAGAAGGCCGTGTGCATTCCCTGTACGGGTTAATCCCGGGGCGGGCGGCTATGGCGAAGCGTTTACAGGGTATAGGTATGCACAGCCTGAAGGCGGAACAAGGCGAGTTGCGGGGCCACACTTTTCACCGATCCACGCTGAACACCACTTGGCAACCTGCGGCCCACACTCAAAAACAGGCGGGCACGGGCAGTGAAGCCGTTTTTTCTAAGAACGCTCTCGTGGCCAGTTATTTCCACGGCTATTTCCCCTCAGCCCCCGAACTTGTGGCGGCGATTTTCCGCGGTGAGACGCTGACTTTCCCCGGCTACTCCGAGAACGATCATTCGTAATCGACATAACTCGTGAAAGGGCTTCTACGAATGCGATATCTGAAGGTATTTCTGGCGGCCATGACGGTCATGTTTTGGGCGCCTTCAGTGATGGCTGCTACCGTCGTGGGCATTATTTCCGAGCGTTCAGCCGCAGAAATGGCGGCGGGCGCTCATCGGTTTTTAGACCACAACCCAGACCACCGCGTGTTGCTGCGAACTCCCGATCAACTGGCCACCCAGAGCGACCAACAAGTGCTCGAGTTGCTCAAGAACGCTGATGCCATCGTGTTGGCGGCGGTGTTTGGTGACCAGGTGGAGCGCCTTGCCGGGTTGGTGAAAGTCGTCGTAGCGGGTGACGCTGCCGGGCAGATGCCAGTGCTAGGTATCAACAGTGATTGGCGTATTTCACGGCTGTCTCAGCTCAATGGACAAAAGCCATTGGCGGAGCTGAATGCCGCTGGACTCAAGGCCTTGGTCGCCGCGCCGGCAGCCGGAGTTGATGCTGCTGAGGATTTGGTAAACCGGCAGGCCCGGTTTCCCGGCCAGGCTGACTGGTTGGAAGGCCGTGCTTTCTATCAGGGCCGGACGCCGAACCATCTGGATGGCCTGATACGGTGGCTGTTGGCCAAAGCGGGACACGGCATGGATTACGAAAAGCCCAAGCCCCGCGCCAGTATCCGTTATTACCAGAATGGTGAAGCGAGCGTTGAGGCTTCAGCACTGACGCTGACCGACGCCCCCGTAGTCGTGGTTCTTGATCTGGACAGTGGAGACCGGCCGGGAGATCGGGCTTTACTGAACGATACCTGTGCGGCTTTGGAAGCTCGGGAGCTTCAGTGTTTTGCAATCCTATCCCGATGGGGTGGTGCCAGCCTTGATGCCTTGCGCACGCTCGAAGAAGCGATTCAACCCGCAACATTGGCGGGCATTGTCAGCCTGCAGGACTTCACCATTGGCGGAGGTGAGGGCCGCCGGGAGGTTACGGAAGAGTTGATCCGGCTCAACGTGCCTGTCATCAAAGGCCTTAGGCTGGCTTCCCGGACTCGGAATCAATGGCAGCTTTCCGTTGATGGTATCCCCACCGATCAGGTGCATTACAACCTGGCCATGCCGGAACTTCAGGGTGTAAGCCAGCCCATGGTATTGGCAACGGCGGAGCCTGAAGAGATCGATCCCCAAACTGGCGTTGCGTTGACGCTGACACAACCGGTTCCAAACCGTGTTGCTGCATTGGCTGAACGCCTTCAGCGTTGGCAGGTGCTGCAAACCAAAGATAATGCCGACAAACGGGTGGCTATTGTTTATTACAACCATCCCCCCGGGCGCCAGAACATAGGTGCGGACAATCTGGATGTACCAGCTTCACTGTTCCAAATGCTGAGCGGGCTAAAAGCCGAGGGGTACAGCACCGGTCCCCTACCTGACAGCCCGGAAGCCTTGCTCGACCTGGTTCAACAGCGCGGGGTTAGTCTGCCAGATGACCCGCGCTCGATGAAGGAAATGGCGACTGGGGTCCCTTCGATGAGCGCGCAAACCTACCAGGGTTATCTGCAATCTCTACCAAACGTTGTGCAGCAAGAAATAACGCACGGTCCGCTGGGGTATTTGCATGAACGCTTGGAACAAGCCCATGAATTGGGGGAGCAGGACTTGGCTCTGGGCCTTCTGGATCGCGGCGTTAAGGATCTGCGCAATTTAATCGAGCATGTACAGCACCCGAACCGGCCTACCGCCCTCGCCCAGCTTGATCAATACGAAGCGCTGTGGAGCCAGCGACTAAAAGAAGGTGGGCACAAAAGCGAATTGAACGAACAGCGAGCTTTATTGGCCGATACGGGCATACCGGGGCTGAAAGGCTGGGGTGAAGCGCCAGGGCTGTCGATGGTGGTGGACGACCGCTTGATCTTCCCCGGCCTGCGATTCGGGAATATTTTCATTGGGCCCCAGCCACCAAGAGGCTGGGAGGTGGATGAAGAGCTGCTGCACGCGAATACCACTTTCCCACCAACGCACCAATATGTGGGCTTCTACCATTGGTTGAGAGACCACTATAAGGCCGATGCGCTGGTATACGTGGGGCGGCATTCCACCCGTGAATTCCTGCCACGGCGTCGCGCTGGCCTGACTGAGGATGATTACCCTGATTTGCTGGGGGGTAACCTGCCATTGATCTACCCCTACATCGTCGACGGAGTTGGTGAAGGCATTCAGGCCAAGCGGCGTGCGCTGGGCGTGATGATCAGTCATCTGACACCGCCCCTAGCGGTTACTGAGCTGTACGATGACCTGCTTGAAATAAGGCAGTTGGTGGAAACCTGGGAGTCGGCGACCGATCCTGATAGCCCAACCCGTGAGCGGGCGCTGCAAATGCTGCGAGAAAAAATCTTGCTGCTGGACATCGACGACGATATCGAGCAGGAAATTGCCAATGAAATGGGGCTTTCCGCCGATGAAGTTTCGATAGAAGAGCTGTCGCCCGAGATACTGGTTCACGAAGCCGGGCACTATGTAACGGACATTCAGGAGCATTTCATGCCTCTGGGGTTGCATGTGTTTGGGAAGGACTGGACCGACGAGATGCTGGACACGATGCTGACCTCAATGGCGAGCAAGTCGGGTAAGCCAGAACCGAGCTGGCGACAGAGGTTGGCGATGTCACCTGTGGCTGAGCGGAAGAGCTGGCTGAACGCGCTTAATGGTCGTTTTGTAGCGCCCGGGCATGGCAACGACCCGCTGCGAACTCCGGAAGTCTTGCCAACGGGGAGAAATTTTCATGCGTTGTTTGACGACCTGATTCCGACGCGAGTGGCCTGGTCACTGGCCGAGGATTTAGCCGCAAAAGCAGAAAAAACGGGCACCCGACAAAGTAACGAAAGTGATGCATTGGTTCTCTGGGCGTCGGACACGGTGCGTGATGAAGGCGTGATGATTGCCTTCGGCCTGAAACTTATGGGTATCCGCCCGGTGTGGAATAGCCGAGGCATTGTTAATGGTCTGGAGCGACTGCCCGCAGGACCGGGCACAGATAACCCGGTTCGGCGTAATGTGCTCTTTACCACATCGGGGCTCTTCCGGGATCTATACGGAAGCAAGCTGGAGTGGTTGGATCTGGCTTCTCGGTACGCGCTGGCGGGCGCTGCAAAAACCATAGCAACTGAGCACCCGGATTTGGTGCCCGCACTCGATCAGGCTTTGTCGGTTTTACCGGTAGCCCTGCGAGAACGCGGTAGCGAATCGCTGGAAATCAATGGTGTGGCCGCACGCTGGGTGGCTGATACTCGGATTCTCTTAACTGCCGGACAGTCGGCACAGGATGCAGGTAATCAGGCGGCCTACCGGGTGTTTGGCACAGCGCCGGGAGCGTACGGAGCTGGGGTGAACCGGCTGGCTACCCGCACTGGCGCATGGCAGGGGCGGCAGCAGCTGGGCGATGCCTATCGTCGTCGAATGGGGCATGTTTACGGTAAAGAAAGCCCAGGTGAACCGGCGCACGAAGCCTTTGATCGCCAGCTGCTTTCTGTCGACAAAACCTATCTGGGACGATCCAGCCATTTGTATGGTCTGCTTGATAATGATGACGGCTTTGACTTCCAGGGCGGGTTGTCCAATGCGGTTGAGCATTTGCGGGGTGAGCCGCCGGAGAATATGGTTTTACAGTACAAGGATCCGAAGAACCCGACAGTGGACTCGCTTCAGCGGGCACTGCAGGTTGAGCTTCGTGCCCGAAATTTGAATCCCCAATGGCTCGCACCGTTGATGGAGCATGGTTATGCCGGTGCGCGCACCATGGGCAGTGATTTTCTGGATAACCTCTGGGGCTGGCAGATTACCAGTCCACAGGTGCTTCGCTCGAGTGTCTGGGATGAAATTAATGAGGTGTATTTTCAGGATCGCCATGGGCTGGGCCTGAGTGACTTCTTGGCAGAGGGGCACAATGTTCACGTAAAGACCCATATGCAGGCCATTGCCCTACTGGCAGCCAAGCGTGGTTTCTGGGAAGTGAATGTGTTCACCCTGAAGTCCCTCGTGCGTGATTTCGCCGGCAATATCATTGACCATGGCTTGCCCGGAAGCGGCCACACTCGCCCGGATCATCCCTTGATGGACTGGGTTGCGGGCCAGTTAGACCCGCAACAGCGGGAGGCTTTTGATTCCGCCCGCAAGGGTGGATCTTCGACTTATCAGCTCGCACCCCAGGGCTGACATTCCAAAATGACCAGGAGAATACCCATGCGTGAACGCGCCAAAGACCCCGAACGCCATGCCAAGCGCATGGCCGCCAAACAGAAAATCATGCAGGAGCGCATCGCCCGAGCCCAGAAAGAACAGGGCGTGTTGCTGGTGCTCACCGGCCCTGGCAAAGGCAAGAGCAGTTCCGGCTTCGGCATGGTGGCCCGGGCTCTGGGCCATGGAATGAAAGTGGGCATCGTCCAGTTTATCAAGGGCGCTTTCAGCACCGGCGAGGAAGCGTTCTTCCGGAGCCTGCCGAACGTGACCTACCACGTGATGGGCCAGGGCTATACCTGGGACACCCAGAACCGGGAACAGGATGTGAAGAGCGCAACCGATGCCTGGGAAGTCGCAGCTGACATGCTCAAAGACGACAGCTATGACCTGATTCTGCTGGACGAACTGAATATCGCGCTGAAGTACGACTACATCGATCTGGACCGGGTGCTGGACGACCTGCAGGCCCGTCCCGAAATGCAGCATGTGGTGGTCACCGGGCGCGGGGCTCCGCAGGAACTGATTGATCTGGCTGATACGGTCACCGAGATGGGTGTGGTCAAACACGCCTTCAAGGATCAGGGCATCAAGGCCCAGAAGGGTGTGGAACTGTAGATGCCGACCCTGATGGTACAGGGCACCACCTCGGATGCTGGCAAGACCACGGTGGTGGCGGCCCTGTGCTGCTGGCTGGCGCGTCAGGGGGTGTCGGTGGCACCGTTCAAACCCCAGAACATGGCCCTGAACAGTGCGGTCACCGTGGATGGTGGCGAAATTGGCCGCTCCACGGCGTTGCAGGCACTGGCCTGTGGTCTGGAGCCCCACAGTGACATGAACCCGGTGTTGCTGAAGCCCCAGAGCGATTGCGGGGCCCAGGTGATCTTGCGGGGCAAGGTCCATGGCAATATGGATGCCCTGGATTACCACGCCTACAAAGCTGAGGCGATGAATTCGGTGATGGCGAGCTGGCAGGCACTGAGTGCACGCTACGATGTGGTCATCGCCGAAGGCGCCGGCAGCCCCGCGGAAATCAATCTGCGGGCCAACGACATTGCCAACATGGGTTTTGCCGAAGCTGCTGATTGTCCGGTGTTGCTGGTAGGGGATATCGACAAGGGCGGGGTTTTCGCCCAGCTGGTGGGTACGCTGGCGTTGATTTCCGACAGTGAGCGGGACAGGACGGCGGGTTTTATCATCAACCGGTTCCGGGGCGATATTGCGCTGTTGGAGCCCGGGCTGGACTGGCTGACGGAACACACGGGCAAGCCGGTGTTCGGGGTTTTGCCATACCTGCATGGGTTGGTGATCGACTCCGAAGACAGCGTCAGTGCCGCCGGCATCAGTGAGGCCGGAGCCCTGAAAGTGGTGGTGCCGATATTGCCTCGGATCAGCAACCACAACGATTTTGATCCGTTGCGACTCCACCCGGGCGTTGACCTTGTTTTCGTAGGCCCGGATGAACCCATTCCGCCAGCGGATCTGATTATTTTGCCCGGCAGCAAAAGCACCCGGCACGATCTGCAGTGGCTGAAACAGCAGGGCTGGCCGGAGGTCATCCAGAAACACCTGCGCTATGGCGGCAAACTGCTGGGTATTTGTGGCGGTTTTCAGATGCTGGGACAGCGAGTTGAAGACCCGGAAGGCCTGGAGGGTGAAGCCGGCACTACCGAGGGCCTGGCCCTGTTCGAAATGGTTACCCGTATGGTGCCGGGCAAGCAGCTCCGAATGGTAAATGGCGGGCTGACCTCCCATGTTGCCAGCACGGCGGTGACAGGCGCCCTGAAAGGCTATGAAATGCACAACGGTGTAACCGAAGGCGCCGCGCTGGTGCGCCCATTTGCAGAGCTGGAAGGCCGGCCGGATGGCGCCATCAGTGTGGATGGCCAGGTGGCGGGTACCTACATCCACGGCGTCTTCGACGAGCCAGCCGCCTGCCATGCCATTCTGGCCTGGGCAGGCCTTAAAGCACAGGGCGAGCAGTCGGTGGACTACCAGCGTCACCGTCTGCAGCAACTTGATCGCCTGGCCGATCAGGTGGAGCAGTGCCTGGACACAGACCGGTTAAGGAGGCTGTTGCAGTTGTGAGTAACCCGAATGATCCCTTCACCGAGGCCCAGCGCGAAGGCCTGTACCGGGCCATCTTCGAGCGCCGGGATGTGCGCTCCCAGTTCCTGCCAGATGCCATTCCGGAGGAGGTTCTGGCGCGCATCCTGAGAGCTGCCCACCATGCCCCGTCGGTCGGCTTCATGCAGCCCTGGGATTTCATCGTGATCGACAGCCTGGCGGTGCGCGAGCAGGTGCTGGACAGTTTTAACGAGGAAAACGCAAAGGCCTCGGAAAACTACACCGGCGAGCGCCAGCAAACCTATCAGAGCCTGAAACTGCAGGGCATTCTGGAAAGCCCCATCAACCTCTGCATCACCTGTGATCGATCCCGCGGCGGCCCCAATGTCCTGGGGCGTAATTCCATTATGGAAATGGATCTGTTCAGCACCTGCCTGGCGGTGCAGAATCTCTGGCTGGCGGCACGGGCCGAGGGCATTGGCGTGGGCTGGGTGAGCATCCTGGATCAGGATGTACTGTCGAATATCCTGCAGTTACCGGATCATGTATACCCACTGGCCTATCTCTGCCTGGGCTATGTCAGTGAATTCCTGGAGCAACCGGAATTACAGTCCAAAGGCTGGCGTTCCCGGCTGCCGCTGGAAGATCTGGTACATGGTAATACCTGGGGTGGCGCCCTTGATCAGGAGTCCCTGCTGGCCCGGTTAAAGCAGGTCTGACATCGCGGTAGACGTCAGTTTCCTATTGGCGGCAGATCCCTCACCAGTGATTGCAGCTCGCGAGTGATCGCAATCAGCTCCTTCAGCAATTGGGGGTTCACGTCCATGTGGCCCTCGTATTCGGCCAGATTGCGGGCCGAATGACACTTGTCCAACACGCGCCATTTGGCATTGGGTAAGCCAATGGTGTGTTGCAGGCACTGGAAGACAATATAACGGCTTTCGGAACGATACCCGTGCCATCTCAGGGCGGCGAGCGATAATGCGTGGGCGGCGCCATAAGCCAGAGAGAACTGGCTGTCCTCAGACAATCCCTCAATGCAGGCGTCCCGGAGCTTGGTGTCGGCAGCCTTGAGCATGCCTTCGAACTCCCGGGCATTAGGTGGTTCTGCCTTGAGTCGTCGGATCCTGACCAGATTATCGAGTGCTTCCATGCAATGTGTCCTGTCTCAGTGGCTGAAGCGGAGGTCGAGGCGGGGTTGGTCCAGCACCCGGGTGACAAAACTCTGATTGTCTTTGATACGCTGCTCGAACTCGGCGGGAGAGTATAACGTGGGATTGATGGTTCGTTGTAATTGTTGTTCGGCGGGGGCCAGCAGTTCCATAACCTCGCTGTAACTGAGATCGTGGCCGATCAGCATGACATCGACATCGCTGCCCGCATGGGCATCCCCTTTTGCCACGGAACCGTAGATAAACGCTTGTTCGAGAGTATCCGCCAGTGGCGCCAGGGCATTCCGGAGCACATCGGAAATACCAAAGGTTTTCTGGACGATGTGTTTCAGCTCATCGAAGATCGGGTTGTCCGGGTTCGCCTGATAGTGGTTCTGGTTGCCTTGGCGGGTCATGACGACCAGACCGGAATCGGTCAGTTTGGCCAGCTCCCGGACAACGGTGCCGCGCCCTATATTTGCTAGCCGTACCAGTTCATTCAGGTACAGGCTCTGGTCTGGATGGCCGTAGATAAGCGATAGCAGGCGCTGTTGGGTTTTGGTAAACAGTGCGTCACCGATACTGGTTCCGGGCATGGTCAGGTCGCATCTCATGAGTCTCAATATGGGTACTTTAGTACCTGATTTGGGTATTTTCAATCCCATATTGGGCTCTTTAAGTCCCAATTTGGGGATCTCTGTGGAGGGTCTATGAAGTTTTCTGTGTTTTACCAGCAGGCCTTGGCCCGGAAGGGTGGCGAGCAGGCCCTGAAATCCCTGTTGCCTCCGGTCACCGAAAAGCATCGTCTGGCGGAGATCGGCGACGACCGTTACCTGTCCGAGATCACCCGATGCATTTTCAAGGCTGGTTTTGTCTGGCGGGTAATCGAGAACAAGTGGCCGGATTTTGAGGCGGCATTCGAAGGGTTTGTGCCCGCCTACTGGCAGCAGGTGCCGCCGGAAGTGCTGGAGCAGCTGGCCACAGACGAGCGTATTGTTCGCAACATGCAGAAGATCCGAACCGTGCCGGAAAATGCCCGGATGATCATGGATGTGGCGAAAGACCATGGCAGCTTTGGTCAGTTTCTGGCCCAGTGGCCGTCGACCGATCAGGTGGGGCTGCTGCTCTACCTGAAGCGTAACGGTGAGCGTCTGGGGGGGAACTCAGCCCAGTACTTCCTGCGCCGGGTGGGTTGGGATGGTTTTATCCTGTCCCACGATGTGGTTACCGCCCTGACCCGGGCCGGAATACTGGATGCCTCACCGGCCAGCAAGAAAGGCATGAGCCAGGCCCAGGAGGCGTTCAACCGTTGGCACGAAGAGACGGAAATGCCCATCAGCCACCTGTCCCGGATAGTGTCCTTCACGGTGGATAACTGACGATGCCCCCACGTTAGAGAAACAGCAACAGCGCCAGTTCACTGAACACGACAGCTGCGCCCAAGGTGTCGCCGGTGTAGCCGCCAAGCTGGCTACGAAGATAGCTGCCCCAGAACACAGCAACCAGCAGGACGGCCGTTATGGCTGCGGGAATCAGTAACGGCTGCCAGAGTGATAATCCGGCTGCCAGCAACAACACAAACCCCGCGGCCGCCAGCAAACGGCTGCGGGAGAAACCGTCTGCCACCGGCTTGGATTTACTCTTGTCGGGGTCAGTGACGTACGGCAGGCAGGCCATCAATATCAGTGGTGTCAGCCGGGAAACCGCAGGTGCCACCAGCAACGCAAGCCAGATCAATTCAGCCTCAGCCAGCAGAGCTACTTTCAGCAGCAAGGCCATCACCAGTGCCACCGTGCCATAGGTTCCGATCCGGCTGTCTTTCATGATCTCCAGCCGTTTTTCCACGGTATAGCCGCCGCCGAGAGCATCAACACTGTCGGCCAGGCCATCTTCGTGGAAGGCCCCGGTGATAAACAGGTGCAGAATAACCACCAGGATAATGGCCGCCAGCGGGCTGGCCACCAGTGAGAACAGAAAATAGGCGGCGCAATAGCCAAGGCCGAGCAGAAGGCCCACCAGGGGAAAATAGACGCTGCTCTGGTTCATCAGGCGCTGGGAGTAATCAATCCGGACGAGCATGGGGATACGAGTCAGGAATCCCAGTGCCAGCCAGAAAGCCTGCCATTCTTGTGCAATCCGCGAGCGAGGGAGCAAGGGCGCCTCCTTGAGAATTCAAAAGCGCCCATTGTACGTGAGACCAGCAAAGTTTGCGGCGTTCTCAGAGTAGCATCAGTCCAGCCACTCCCCGGGGTTGTCGGTGGTAAAGCGTGTCACCTTGTCCGGGGGTTCACAGCTGTCCGTCATGTCCTGGTCGCTCAGCAGCACGTAGGTATCCCTGTGAGCGGTGCCAATTGATTTTGCGCCGTCAGTGGTGAAGCACGACAGAGCATGCCGATCGGCCACAATGAGGTAACTGTCTGGCGTCTTCTTCATCCAGACCCATGCATTACGATCTTCCTGTTCCAGTGAACTGAAGAAGCTGAAATGAGTGAAATCCCGCTTCGAGAAAAGAATAAACTGTTCACGGAAATCAATCATGCCAATTTGCCCGCCGACAGGCACGAACTGCTCGGCTGCGGCGAGCACATTTCTGGGTGTGCGCAGTGGCTCGAGAATCCGATAACCCCAGGTTGTGAAAACCAGCCAACTCACCATCAGGGCAATGAACCAGCGCCCGAGTGCCCGGGAGCGCCAGAGCGCCATGAGACTTACGACCCAGATAACCCCAAGGGTGAACAACAGGGTGCCGGCTTCGTGCAGTCGAGCCGGATCCTGGGTGTAGTCAGCGACCTTTTCCACCAGACGAGGGTGGTCATTCCAGGCTAGCACGCCCAGGGTGATCAAGACTGCACCAAGCAGCAGATGCAGAGCACTGATGACTGCCCCGAACCAGCGTGCCGGGTTTTGTCCACTCAATGCTGGGGCCAGGCTCAGGGCCAGTGCAGGTAAAACCGGCAGCACATAGACCCCGCGCTTACCAGGGCTAAGGCTGAAAAACGCCACCACCAACACAACCCACGCCAGCAATACCAAAACTTCCGGCCTGTATTTGAGAACTTCACGAACCGGCCGCAGCAGTGCCAGGAATAGCAGCGGCAGCGGAAACCACAGCGAGGGAATCACGCTGGCGAGGTAGTAATACCAGGGCTGAATGTGCCCCCAGGAATCGGCATAGCGCTCGCCGGTCTGTTTGAACAGAATGTTGTCGCGATAGGCCAGGGCCTCGTCGGTGCCCAGGTGACTGACGGCCAGCACCATCGGCACCAGCCAGGCTGCCACAACGGCCAGCATGACCAGGGGGCCGAGGGCGCAGCGCCAGCGGAGTGTGCCCTGAAACCGAGAAGTGTCCTGCAGTTTCAGGGCCAGTATCGGAATGAACAGCAAGGCGGGCAGAAAGCCAACCCCTTTGGTAATAATGCCAAGCCCCATAAAGGCCCAGGCCACGAAATACCAACGCCAGGACGGCTGCACGAAAAAATGCCGGATCAGACCGTAACAGGCCACCATGATCCAGCAGGCCACCATGGCATCAATCTGGGCTCGCTGGGCCTGAATCAGGAACTGGGGTGCCACCATCAGCAGCAGTGCGGCAATGGCGCCGGTGCGTTGGTTCCACAAGCGTGTGCCCAGATCGAACACCAGGCCCAGGGTTAGCAGGCTGCACAGGGCGTTCGGTAGCAGAAACGCGATTTTCAGGTTGCCGGTCAGCCAGTAGAAAAAGGCGATGGCCCACATGAACACCGGTGGTTTGTCCGGGTAGAGTTCGCCGCCCCGCATCGGCAGCAGCCATTGCCCGGAGGTCACCATTTCCCGGGCCACTTCGGCGAATCGCGGTTCGTCGGCGGGCCACGGAGAGCGTAACCCGATGCCGGTCAGAATCATGAGTGCCGCGAAGGCCAGTACCACCAGTAACAATCGGTTGTACGGCAGATTGAATAAGGTGTCGGGTAAACGCCGAAGACGGAAGTCGAGTGTCATAATCGCAACTCAGGAGGGGTCAGATACGGAATCAGCAAGGGTCTGATTGCGCTGGTTGTGATACAGGTAAGCGCCAATGGCACTTGCCAGCGCGAACAGAACCGCGCTTACCACAAGCTGATCGAGACGGGCCTGGCCAATCCCTGCGCCGGCCATTGCAAAGATCACCATCTGGGGCAGGTAGCCAAGAACGCTGCCCAACAAAAATGGGACGAATCGTATCCCGGAACACCCGGCGAGGAGATTGGTGACAAGATTGCTGCCTACCGGCAACAGCCTGATCATGAGTATTTTGAGCAGAGTGCCTTCCGTGAACAGCAGGTCAAAACGTTGCATGCGATCTGAAAAACGGTTCAGGAGTGATGTTCGCAAAAGCCAGCGTGCGACAAAAAAGCAGCCTGTCGCGCCAATGGCTGTAGCGATAGTCGATAGGATCGCACCCTGAATGCTGCCTGCGGCAAATCCCAGAACGAAAGCGAGGACCTGTCTGGGGGCTCCGAATCCAGTGAAAAGTGCACCGAGCAGCGTAATGGCTGAAAGTCCCGCCAGCCCATTACTGTTCAGGAAATCTGCCACGCGATCCTGATCGGTCAGAAAACCGAACCAGTCTCCGCTCATGGTCAGATAGCCTGTTAATACCAGGATGGCGAAAGATAGCCAGCGCAGTCCCGAAGCCATATCAAGCCCGTTCCGTTGCCGGTCGACTGTTGTTCGGATCCTCTAGGTTTGCAATTTGAGGAACTCGTGTGCGGTGAAGTAACCACATACTAAGGAGTTCAAAAGTAAGCGAACATGATGTATAATAAAAACATTGCTCGCGGACTATATCGGATATCAGCTCTTATGCGCCATGACGACGGTCGTAAACTGGACCATAAAACTCTGGAAGCAC
>NZ_JAJSPB010000017.1:0-81062 GCF_021282325.1 Marinobacter sp. G11 | reverse complement strand
GACCAGGACCTGCCACTGTTCCGGAGTGCGGTGTTTTCTCATGGGAGCAACCTCTTATTAGGAAATCAGAGGTTACTGTAGAGCGAAATTCAGTGGGGTGGCAGGACGTCTCGGAATGAACGCTTACAGAGCCTCTGACGGAACTTACGGCTGGCATACTGGCTTCCCTGATCCGAGTGGAACATGACTTTCCCTGGTTGGCCACGCTGCTCCCAAGCGTGATCCAGCGCTTTTACTACCAGGTCTGCATCCGGACTGGAGGACATTGCCCAGCCAACAACCCGACGAGCATACAGATCCATCACTACCGCTAAATAACTCCACCGTTGGCCACTCCAGATATAGGTGATGTCACCACACCAGACCTGGTCAGGCTTTTCTACCGCAAACCCACGATCCAGGTGGTTCGGGATATCCGGCCGCTCAACGGTGGCCTGTTTGTAGGCATGAGGGCCTGGCTGCTTACAGATCAGTCCCAGCTCGCTCATCAGTCGTCGAACTTTAAAGCGACCAACGACAACGCCTTCCTCGCGTAGCAAGCCTTTGATTGTACGGCTGCCGGCAGAACTGCGGCTCTTGGTAAACAGATGATTCACCTGAGCCTTCAGGGCCAGGCGCTCCACATCTACACAGTTTCGCCGTTGGCGGTACTCGTAATAGCTCGAACGACTGATATCAAACGCTTCACAGACCAGTTCAATTGACTCCTGCTCCCCCAACCGGTCTATCAGCGCGTACGATTCATCTCGTCCGACATCAAGAGAGCAGTAGCCTTTTTTAATATCGCCTTCTCTCGCTCCAGGCGATTGCAGCGGGCTTCCAGCTCCTGTATCCGGCGCTGTTCCGGGGTTAAGGCCTTGCCCTTCGGGGTAACGCCGTCACGCTCCTCGGTCAGTTGGTTAACCCAGCGCCGAATAGCGCTTTCACCGACCCCCAGGGACACACTGGCCTGCGGAATCGTGTAGCCTTGATCCAGCACCAGGCTGGCTGCTTCCTGTTTGAACTCAGGAGAAAAAGAACGTCGCTTTCTGGTCATCAGACACCTCGTTTATGGTGGCGATCTTACCACCTACGTTGGTGTCCGGAATCATTGAACCACTACAAGAGGCTTATAGAAAGCAGCATGTCGAGAGTTAGCCTAACCATGCAAGTCACGGCGACGTCTACTGCATTGCGGCTTTGCCTCCATTCCGTAGCCGCGCGTGCTTAGCGGCGTTAAATGCCACATGAGCTTTGCGCACAGAGCAGAAAATATAACAAGACTGCACATTATATGATTCCTTGAGTAACATGCTGTTTAGTATTTCTGTTGAGGTGTGCAAATGAAAAACTGGTTGTTTCTTGGTATTGCAATTATTGCTGAAGTAGTAGCAACTTCGAGTTTGAAAGCAAGCGAAGGCTTTACAAAATTATGGCCAAGCTTGATTGTGCTTTTAGGATATGCCATTGCATTCTATTTTCTTTCTCTAACCTTAAAGGCTATTCCAGTTGGCATTGCGTATGCGGTATGGGCTGGTCTAGGAATAGTATTAATTTCTTTAGCTGGCTGGTTGATCTTTGGTCAGAGGTTAGACTTAGCAAGCATTTTGGGTATGGCGCTTATTGTCACTGGGGTAGTAGTGATCAACGTTTTTTCTAAAGTGAGTGTGCATTAAGCATTTAACAAACGGCTGTTGTCGCCCCTACGGGGCTGGGACGGCCTTTCCGCCGCTGCGCGGCTACAAGTCCGCCTCAAAGCCGGGCGTTAAAAGTCACGAGGTGAGGCTGTGACTCCGAATGAAATATGTAGTGATATAAGATTCCTAGTTTCAAAGGTTGGGGCAAAATCAGAGCCAATGTTTTTGCCGTCTAGGCCTGAAACTGGTGCATCGCTCAATGAGTGCTTTCCAATCGTAGACAAGAAGGTTGAGTCTGCTGGTGGAAAGAAGGTGCTTGGTTGGCAAATCTGGAAAACGCCACTGCTGGTTGAGGCAGAGTTTCACGCAGTTTGGGAGTCTCCAGAAGGAGAACTTATTGATATCACGCCAAAGTCTTTACCGCTTGCAAAGATATTGTTCTTGCCTGATGAGACTGCTGTTTATGAGGGTAAGCAGGTGAATAATATCAGGGTCAACACAACCGGCAACCAGTTAGTAGATGATTTTATAGCAGTCTGCAACGCTATATTCAGAATCGAAAATAAGGGTGATAGAGCTTTTCAGTACGAACTGTCACTGTCAGGCGACGAGGCACAGGCGCACCATATGCTCTCTAAAGCGAGAGAATTGCTTGAGATCATGGCGCTTCAAGGTATGAATCGGAAAAGCCCATGCTTATGTGGAAGCGGTAAGAAACACAAGGCATGTCACGGGAAGCAAATAAATGAGCTCGCACAAAGCTTTTAACAAGGCCAGGCACAACGACGGCTTTTCCGTTGCGGCTCCGCCTCCACTACAAAGCCGCGCGTGCTGGCGGCGTTATTCCGAAATCTGAACGTTCGCTTTGCGACCTTTACGAACGATTTTAGGCTTTAGGAAAATTTTCCCCATGCCGAGTTCGAACAGCCACCACCCAAGATATGTTTGGCAACCCCCAGTCGTCCTACGATATTTAGCGCGATTCCAGAATCTTGAAGCGTTACAATGAGGACAAAATTACCCGAAAAATAGCAAAAAGTGTCACTTTTACAATTCCACGTAAAAACAGACGCTTAAGCAAAAGTTACATGTTACTATAGGACTAAAGTGATGACGGATCAGAAGAAATCTGACCAGGCCACATCCTCCGAAAAACCCTGGGGTGGCCGTTTCAGCGAGCCTACCGATGCCTTTGTCGAGCGCTTTACCGCGTCAGTCGGTTTTGACCAGCGCCTGTACCACCATGATATTACCGGCTCTATCGCCCACGCCACCATGCTGGCCAAGGTGGGTGTGCTCACCGACGCCGAGCGGGACCAGATCATCGAAGGCCTGAAAGGCGTTAAGGAAGACATCGAAGCCGGTCGCTTCGAGTGGTCCGTAAGCCTGGAAGACGTGCACATGAACATCGAAGCCCGGCTGACCGACCGCATCGGCATCACCGGCAAGAAGCTGCACACCGGTCGCAGCCGTAACGACCAGGTAGCTACCGACATTCGCCTGTACCTGCGCGATGAAATCGACGTGATCGCCGAAGAGTTGGCTCGCCTGCAGGCCGGCCTGCTGGACCTGGCGGAGCGCGAAGCCGACACCATCATGCCCGGCTTTACCCACCTGCAAACTGCCCAGCCGGTCACCTTCGGCCACCACCTGCTGGCCTGGTACGAAATGCTGGTACGCGATGCCGATCGCCTGCAGGATTGTCGCAAGCGGGTGAATGTGATGCCCCTGGGCGCCGCCGCCCTGGCTGGTACCACCTACCCGATCGACCGTAACCTGACCGCCGAGCTACTGGGCTTTGACCGGCCGACTGAAAACAGCCTGGATTCCGTCTCTGACCGGGACTTCGCCATCGAATTCTGCAGTTTTTCAGCCCTGCTGATGACCCACCTGTCCCGGTTCAGTGAAGAGCTAGTGCTGTGGACTTCCGCCCAGTTCGATTTCATCGATCTTCCGGATCGTTTCTGCACCGGTTCTTCCATCATGCCCCAGAAGAAAAACCCGGACGTACCGGAGCTGGTGCGTGGCAAGACCGGCCGGGTGAACGGCCATCTGATCAGCCTGCTGACCCTGATGAAGAGCCAGCCGCTGGCCTACAACAAGGACAATCAGGAAGACAAAGAGCCGCTGTTCGACACCGTCGACACCATCAAGGGTTGCCTGAAGGCCTACGCCGATATGATTCCGGCCATCGAGGCCAAGGCGGACAACATGCGGGTGGCGGCCAAGCGCGGTTTCTCCACCGCCACGGATCTCGCCGATTACCTGGTCAAAAAAGGCGTGCCGTTCCGGGATGCCCATGAAATTGTCGGTAAGTCGGTCGCCTTTGGTGTGGCCGAAAGCCGTGACCTGTCCGAGATGACCCTGGAAGAACTGCAGCAGTTCTCTGACGTGATTGGCGAGGACGTGTTTGACGTGCTGACCCTGGAAGGTTCCGTGCAGGCCCGTGATCACCTGGGTGGCACCGCGCCGAACCAGGTGCGTGCCGCCGTAGCCCGGGCCCGCGCCGCCCTGAAGTAACCCTGCCCTGATCATCCGCCGGCACTGTGGTGACCCCTGTGCCGGCGGAACTCAGCCTCCGATACGCCCGGTACTCAGCTCCACCACCGCCGGTTTCAGTTGTTCCAGTGGTTGGGGTTCTGCCAGCCGGAAGCCCTGGCCGAAGTGAATTCCCAGTGTTCGTACCTTGCGCAAGGTTTCATCGTTTTCGATGAAGGTGGCTACGGTTTCCTTGCCGGCAGCCTCGGCAATGCGGTGCAGGGCGTCCACCATAATTTGTTGTACCGGATCTTTTTCCAGGTGCTTCATCACCCGCTGATCCAGCTTGATGATGTCGACCGGCAGGTTGGCGGCCAGGCTGTAACTTTCCACCGAAGCACCGGCCCCTTCCAGGGCGACCCGGAAGCCGGCCCGGTGCAGGGCATCGCACAGCACCGCCACTTCATCCGGATACTGGGTGGCATGGGCCTCCCGGATTTCCAGGCAGAAACACTCCGGCTTGTAGGCCAGCGGTACCACCGCCTGTTCCATGAATTCCGCAAAACTGTCATCCAGGATGCTGGCCAGAGACAGGTTGAAACCGCAGTACTTCAGCCGCGGCTCCAGCAATGGATGCCGGTCCAGCCAGTCCAGGGCCTGGCGGATGACCTGCCGGTCCAGGCGTTTTACCAGGTCAAAGCGTTCGGCGATGGGCAGGAACTGGTTCGGTGTCAGTGGCGTGTCGTCCGGGTTGGCACCCGGAATCCGGCACAGGATTTCAATGTGGTCGCCCCAGGTTACGCTGGCCACCGGTTTCATGGACTGGAATTCCAGCAGCAGGTGGTTGTTGTCGAGGGCGTTGCGAAGCTGCTCCAGTTGCTGGTCGGAACTTCCCGCCGGTTGTTCACCATGCCTGGCGTGGGCCGCGTGAATCCGGTTGCGTCCGGAGATCTTGGCGGTGTGGCACAGGTTTGCGGCCTGGCTCAGCAGCTGTTCCGGTTGTTCCGGCTGCTCGCCGCCCAGAATCAACAGCCCGCCGCTGGCGGTGGTTTGCAGTTGCTGGCCCTGCCAGTCGAACTGGAAGCGGGCTATCTGCTCGCGGATTTCATCCGCCAGTTTGCGCACCCTGGGTTCCGGGCAGTTCTCGATGTACAGCGCAAAGGTATCGCCGGCCAGCCGGGCGAGGGCATCCCGTTGCCGGACCCGCAACCCCAGCGTGGCCGCCAGCTCCCTCAGATAACGGTCGCAGGCGCCGCTGCCGGTGTTTTCCTGGCATTGCTCGAAGTTGTCCAGGTCCAGCAACAGAAGGCTGTCGGTGAACTGGCGCCGGTGCTGGTGGGTAAGGGCCCGTTCCAGGTGTTCGAGGAACGCGCGACGGTTAAGCAGGCCGGTGACCGGGTCAAACCGGGTGCGCCGGTCATCGTCCAGGTTGCGTTTCAGGCGGTCACTGATATCCCTCGCCACATGGGTTGCGCCAACCACTTCGTTGTGCGGGCCGCGCAGGCTCTGGAAGTGGAATTCGTACACCGGAAAGTCTTCGCCCTGGCGGTTCAGTGGCATCTCCGCAACAAAGCTGTCCCGCTCCAGTGCCCTTTGCCACAGGCGTTCGATCAGCCGGCGCTCATTGGGGAAGTCGCCCAGCAATTTGCTGAGGTTGTCGCCGACAGAAGGGGCCAGTCCGAAGGCTTTATAAAACTGGCGGGCCCAGGGCTTATTGAAGTGCAGCAGGTCCAGCCGGGTATTCACTGCCAGCACCAGGTCTTCGGTGGCGTTTCCGGTGGCTTCCAGAATGCTCTGTACCCGTTGTTTTTCGTCATCGTGGCGCATGGCTTCGCTGTGATTGACGATGACGCCCCCCAGCCGCTGCGGTTCCCGGCTGTCGCCAAGAGGGCCGCCGGCGAGGGTGACGGTTTGCGGGTTCTGTTTGCCGGTGAGGATGGACAGGTCAATCCGGAACGGCTTGCCGGTGCGGATGCTGCGGCGGAACAGGGCCCGGACCCGGTTCTGGCCGGCCTGGCAGTAGAACAGGGCCTGCTCGGGCGTCAGCTCGGTGCCGGGCTGTAGTTCCAGTAACCGGTAAACGCCTTCGGTCCAGCCGATCTCGTTGCTGGCGATATCCAGTTCCCACAGGCCGAAGCCGGCGCTCTGCTCCGCCAGTGTCAACAGGCTGCTGTCCATGGCAATGCTGTCCCGCAGCGTAATCGCGGCGCTGGCGGCCTGGTCGGAATCCCGCATTTCAGTGTGCAGGCCCAGCCGGGCGGTGAAGAAGAACCCTTCCTTGTGGCGGAAGGTCACCAGGACCTTCTGGCCGTCATTGAGCCGGTGCCGGTTAGCCGGTGCAAAGGGGTCGTCCTGGCGCGAGGCGAGAATCTGTTGCACCGGCTTGCCGATCAGTTCCGCCGGTTCGTAGCCGAACATGGTATCGGTATGGCGATCGGCCCGGATAACCCGGCCGGTGTCATCGATCTGTACCAGCGTAGGCGGAATGGCGGGGCCCAGCGGGTCCTGGCGATAGCGTTGGATCAGGAATTCTTTCACAGCGGTTGTCCCTTGCGGGTCTCCGGATTGTCGTTATGGCTGTAAATGACAGAATGGCTCCCATGATACTGGCTCTTCACCCGAAAAGAAGGGGATGGCGTCCCGGTTATCGGATTGCCCCGGGCGGAGCCGGTTCCCTCGCCGTAAAGGCCGGGTGTCGGGTATACTTCGCCCATTATTCACTCAGGGGATTGGGTATGCAGGTCAAGCAGGTGCGCTGGCCGGGGCTGGCGGCCCTGGTGCTGGTTTCGCTGATGGTTTCCGGTTGTGGCCAGAAAGGCCCCCTGTACCGGGAAGCGCCGGTGCCGGCGGTTGAAAACAGTGCTGAAGCACAGCAAAGCGACGACAAGCCGGAAAGCTGACCACTCAACCCGATTCTGCCCGAACAGTCAGGAACAGCATGGATCATTTCAATTACCGTGACGGCGAACTCTACGCCGAAGACGTCCCCGTAGCACAGATTGCCGAGCGCTTCGGTACGCCCGCCTATGTCTATTCCAGGGCTACCCTGGAGCGCCATTACAAGGCCTACGACAACGCCTTGGCTGGCCGGCCGCACCTGGTGTGCTACGCCGTGAAAGCCAACAGTAACCTGGCTGTACTCAATGTGCTGGCTCGGCTTGGTGCCGGTTTCGACATTGTCTCGGCCGGTGAGCTGGAGCGGGTGCTCAAGGCCGGTGGCGAGGCCGGAAAAGTGGTGTTTTCCGGTGTCGGCAAGCAGGAATGGGAAATGAAGCGGGCGCTGGAAGCCGGCGTTCGTTGTTTCAACGTGGAATCCGACACCGAACTGGACCGCCTGAACAAGGTGGCCGGCGAGCTGGGTGTGAAGGCACCGGTCTCCCTGCGGGTGAACCCGGATGTTGATGCCGGCACCCATCCCTATATTTCCACCGGCCTGAAAGAGAACAAGTTCGGCATTGATATTGCCGAAGCTCCGCAGGTCTATGCCCGGGCGGCCAGCCTGCCGAACCTGGATATTCACGGCGTGGACTGCCACATCGGCTCCCAGCTGACCTCTGTGTCGCCGTTCCTGGATGCGCTGGACCGGGTGCTGGCGTTGATTGATTCGCTGGCGGAGCAGGGCATCCGCATTCGCCACCTGGATATGGGCGGTGGCCTGGGCGTTACCTATGACCAGGAACAGCCGCCCCAGCCGGCGGACTATGTGAAAGCGCTGGCCGAGCGTATGGGCGACCGTCAGCTGGAGCTGATCCTGGAGCCGGGCCGCTCGATTGCCGCCAATGCCGGCATCCTGGTGACCCGGGTGGAATTCCTGAAGTGCACCGAACACCGGAACTTTGCCATCATCGATGCGGCCATGAACGACCTGATCCGCCCGGCCCTGTACAGCGCCTGGCAGGCGATCATTCCGGTCCAGCCGCACCGGGAGGGCGAAGAACAAGCCTGGGACCTGGTGGGCCCGGTGTGTGAAACCGGCGACTTCCTGGGCAAGGATCGCAAGCTGCGCCTGCAGGCCGGTGACCTTCTGGCCGTGCGCTCTGCCGGTGCTTACGGCTTTGTGATGGCCTCCAACTACAACACCCGAAACCGCCCGCCGGAACTGATGGTGGATGGTGACAAGGTGCACGTGGTCCGGCGCCGGGAAACCCTGGAAGACCAGCTGGCTCCTGAAAGTTGTCTGCCGGAATGAGCGGGGAACCGGAGATGAACCAGCAAAGACGGAATCAGGGGCCGCTGCTGAGGTTCACCAAGATGCACGGCCTGGGCAACGATTTCATGGTGGTGGATGCCATCAGCCAGCCGTTTCGCCTGCGCCCGGAAATGATCCGGGAGCTGGCCGACCGTAACTTTGGCATTGGCTTTGACCAGCTGCTGGTGGTGGAGCCGCCCGGATTGCCGGATGTCGACTTCCGCTACCGGATTTTCAATGCCGACGGTTCGGAAGTGGAGCAGTGCGGCAACGGTGCCCGCTGTTTTGCCCGCTTTGTGCGGGATCAGCGTCTGACCAACAAGCGGGTGGTGCGGGTACAGACCGCCAAGGGCGTGATTGAGCTGAAAATCGGCAAAGACGGCATGGTGATGGTGAACATGGGCGTGCCGGAGCTGAACCCGCCTGCCATTCCCTTTGCCGCCGACCGCCAGAAAACCGTGTATACGGTGGAAGTGGACGGCCAGCAGATTGAATTGTCGGCGGTGTCTATGGGCAATCCCCATGGTGTGCTGGTGGTGGACGACGTGGATACCGCGCCGGTCGCCAGCCTGGGGCCGGCGCTGGAGAAGCATCCGCGGTTCCCGGCCCGGGCCAATATCGGTTTCCTGCAGATTGTGGATCGTAGCCACGCCCGGCTTCGGGTGTTCGAACGGGGCTCCGGTGAAACCCTGGCCTGCGGCAGCGGTGCCTGTGCTGCAGTAGTTGCCGGCCAGTTGCGCGGCTTGCTGGATGCCCGGGTAGATGTGGAACTGCGTGGCGGGCGCCTGGTGATCGAATGGCAGGGTGAGGGTACCCCTGTTATGATGGAAGGCCCTGCGACAACAGTATTTGAAGGCCAGTTACGACTGCCGGGCGAGGCTCCGCCGCGCCGGCGTAAAGGCCCTCGCAGCCCTAAAACAAGGTCCTGACAGCTCAGGAGAACACGATGACAGAACAAACGGCCCGCCAGAAGGTCGCAGAACTCACCCGTGAGCAGGTAGCGGATTATCTGCGCGACAACCCTGATTTCTTTGTCGACCAGGATGAACTGCTGCGCACCCTGACCCTGCCTCACGACAGTGGACGTGCGATTTCCCTGGTGGAACGCCAGGTTCATCTGTTCCGTGAGCAGCGCGATACCCTGCGCCGGGAGCTGGTCGAGCTGGTCTCGATTGCCCGCCACAACGACCGGCTGTTCGAGAAGAGCAAACGCCTGCTGATGCAGGTGATCGAAGCCCGAAACCTGAACGACATGGCAGCGGCTATCGATGACAGTATCCGCAGTGATTTCGGGCTGGATGCCGCGTCTGTCTTGCTGTTCAGCGATGATGAACTGCCTGGTTCCGGCCAGGGTGCCCTGCATGTTGTCAATGCCGACCTGGCCCAGGAACGACTGGGTAGCTTGCTGGATGGTGAGCGGGCGGTGTGCGGACAGTTCCGGGAAAATGAGCGGGAATTCCTGTTCCCGGACCGGGACGAACCGATCGCCTCGGTGGCCCTGATGCCACTGCGCCATGAAGGTCTGGTCGGGGTGTTTGCGGTGGGTAGCTGCGAGCCGGGTTATTTTGACCAGAGCATGGGATCGCTGTTCCTGAGTTATATCAGCGATACCCTGAGCCGCCTGCTGCCGCCCATGCTCAAACGCCATGGCTCCGGCGCATCGGTGTCTGACCTGGCGGTGGAAAGCGGTCAGGGGTGACCTTGGAGGCTGACCCCGGCGCCCTCGACACCCCCGGCACGCCGCCCGAGGCCCTGGCCGCGCCGCTGTCAGGCTTTATCCGCCACCTGCAATCAGAAAAGCGGCACTCCGCGCGCACCTGTGATAATTACCAGCGAGACCTGCAGCGCCTGGCGCTCTGGCTGACAGGGGGCGGTTGCGATTGCTGGGCGGACCTGTCCAGCCACGAAGTCCGCCGGTATGTCGCCCACCTCAGTAAAGGCGGCCTTGGCGGCCGCAGCATTGCCCGCCACCTATCTTCTGTTCGTCGCTTCTACCAGTATCTGCTCAGGGAAGGCCTGGCCCGGGATAACCCGGCGCTGGATATCCGGGCTCCGAAAACCGGTCGCCGGTTGCCGAAAGTGGCCGATGTCGACCAGATCAATCAGTTGCTGGAAGTAAACCCGGACGATCCGCTGGAAGTCCGGGACCTGGCCATGTTCGAACTGATGTATTCCTCTGGCCTGCGGCTGGCAGAACTGGCCGGCCTTGACCTGCTCTCACTGGACCTTAAAGGCCGGGAGGTGAGGGTGCTGGGTAAGGGGAACAAGGAACGGATTCTGCCTGTGGGCGGCAAGGCGGTAACGGCCCTGAACAACTGGCTGACACTGCGGTCGTCCCTGGCGCCGGAAGGCGAGCCCGCAGTGTTTGTCAGCCAGCGGGGTGACCGCCTGAGCCGGCGCAGCATCCAGGCCCGGCTGGCCCGCTGGGGTGTGTTGCAGGGGGCCGACCAGCGCCTGCACCCGCACCTGCTCCGGCATTCCTTTGCCAGCCACATGCTGGAATCCAGTGGTGACCTGCGGGCCGTGCAGGAATTGCTCGGCCATGCCGATATCGCAACCACCCAGGTGTATACCCACCTGGATTTTCAGCACCTGGCCAGGGTCTATGACCAGAGCCATCCCCGGGCCAGGCGCCGGCGCGGGGGTTCGGGTTCCGGCGAGAGTTGAAACCGGGCGTCAGTGCCTCAACATGGCATCGAGCTCGTCAATGATTTCTGCCCAGTCACTGTCTTCTTCCAGGCCTTCCTCCAGGAAGTGGGACTGGGCCTCGGACCAGAACGGGGCATCCTGCAGTGCGATTTCCGAGGGCAGTGGCGAGTGACGGCCAATGAAGTCTTCGATGCTGGCTTTGTCTGCCGGCATGCCAAGTTGTTCGAACAGGGTGCTCAGGCTATGTTTGCTGGTGTCCATGGAAGTGCCCTCTGTGATGGGTTGGCAAAATGCAATGTACCCCGTTTACGGGTATGGTTTCCTGAAATGTAGTGGACCCGCCGAGGATATCCAGTGAAGTCTGTTTCACAGTTATTGTTCTGCCTGCTGTTTCTGGTATTTCAAGGGGCCGCGCTGGCAGATCCGCCACTGGCTGCGCCGGACCCGGTGCTGGGCGTGGAAGACCTGGAGTGGCTGGAACAGCAGGACAGCTTCCGAGTGGGCATCCGCCACAGCCAGGTACCCCTGGTGTTCGATACCGGCGATGGCCCCCTGGCGGGTATCTGGATCGATTACCTGCAGCGGATTGAAAACAAGCTGGGGGTGCTGGTAGAGCCGGAACTCCTGGATGGCTCCGGTAACCAGCCAGAGCCGGATATCATCCTGACGACCCGCATTCCCGATGCCCCGGTGATTCCGGGCGTGCGCCATACGGCGCCGCTGATGTCGCTCACCTATGGGGTCTTTGTGAACGTCGGAGCGGCGGCAATCCGCGGCCCGTCAGACCTTGAAGGCAGCCGGGTGGCCATTGTCGGTGACGACCCCAACCAGTACCCGCTGCTGGACCCGGTGAACAACTTTACCCCGGTGCCGGCGGCCAATCTTGGCGAAGCTGTCAGCCTGCTGCTGTCGGGCAAGGCGGATGCGTTTCTGGGGCCGGTGCCGGTGGTGTCTGACTACCTGGAATCAGCAATGATCAACGGCGTTGGCCTGTCCTTGCTGCTCGACCACCGGGAGGTGGATGTCGTGCTGCAGGTGCCCATCGAAGAAGCCAACCTGTTCCGGGTGTTCGACCGCGCCATTACCGCCCTCGGCCACCAGGAACATCGCAGCATCCGGCAGTCCTGGTTGCAGGCCAGCGCACCGGAGATGGACGCCGGTAACCAGTCCCTGAGCAGTTCAGAGCGGGCCTGGCTGAAAGCTAATCCCGGGCTGAAGGTGGGCGTCCGGTCAGACTGGCCGCCCTTCGAATTCCAGCAGGACGGCCGGCCCGCCGGGCTGGTGGTCGACCTGCTCAAGCGCCTGGAGCAGGACCTGGACATCCGCTTCGAATATGTCCCGGTGGATAGCCGCAGTGCCTCGGAAGAACAGCTGAAATCCGGTGAAGTGGATATCCTGCCGGGCATGTCCCGAACACCCCGTACCGAGCAGGATTTCCTGTTTACCCGGGCGTATGTCAACGTGCCCATTGCCCTGGCGATTCGGGACACCGGGCGGTTTATCGGGGATTTGCGGGAGTTGCGTGACGAGCGGGTGGGGGTGGTCAATCGCCAGGCCAGCCATGATTACCTGCTGATCAATCATCCGAACCTGGATATTTATCCTCAGCAAACCGTGGAAGAAGGCTTGCTGGCGCTGTCTAACGGCGACCTGGACGTGATGGTGACCCACATCCCGGCGGTCAGTTACACCGTCGCCCGGTTGGGGTTGACCAATCTGCGTATTACCAGCATCACCCCGTACCAGTATGACCTGCGGTTAGCCGTGGGACAGTCGGCCCAGCAGCTGCACCGGATACTGAACAAGGCCCTGAGTGGTTTGCCGGCATCGGAAACCGAGGCGGTGTACAACCGCTGGATTCACCTGGATATCGAGCAGGAAGCCGACTACACCGTGGTGCGCCGGATTATCCTGATCGCCATCGTGGTGGTGCTGATCTTCCTGTACTGGAACCGAAAGCTGTCGCTGGAAGTCGACGAGCGGATCCGGTCCGAGAATGCCCTGAGGCGAAGTGAAGACGAGCTGCGGGCAGCCAAGCTGGAGGCGGAGCGGCTGGCGCGGCAGGCAGAGGCCGCAAGCCGCTCCAAAAGCGAATTCCTGGCCAATATGTCCCATGAAATCCGGACACCGATGAACGCGGTAATCGGCTACAGTGACCTGCTGTATAACTCGGTTACCGACCCCCAGCAGCGTAACTACCTCAACGCCATCCGTGCCGGCAGCCGCAGCCTGCTGATGCTGATTAACGACATCCTGGACCTGTCCCGGATTGAAGCCGGCAAGATGCGGCTGGACTTTGGCCCCGTGTCGGTGCGCCGGCTGTTGAGCGATGTCCGCCACATCTTCGATCTGCGCGCCACCGAGCAGGGCATTACCCTGGAAGTGAGCGTTGGCAAGAAAATGCCGGCGGCCATGATGCTGGACGAAACCCGGCTGCGGCAGGTGCTGTTCAACCTGGTGGGTAACGCCATCAAGTTCACCCATGAGGGTGGGGTTACCGTTCGGGCCGTGGCGAGCGAGCTGGACGAACCGGGCGGGGAAGACTCCGAAACCCGGTATTACCGGCTGGTGGTGACGGTAGCCGATACCGGCATTGGCATTGCACCAGACCAGCAGGAGCGCATTTTTGATGCCTTTGAACAGCAGGAAGGCCAGAGCTCCCGGCGTTACGGCGGCACCGGGCTGGGCCTGGCAATCAGCCGTAAACTGGTGGAAATGATGGGCGGCGAGCTGACGGTGGAGAGTGAGTCGGACGTGGGGTCTACCTTCTCGGTGGTCTTGCCCCGGGTGGAGGCCACCGTCGAGCAGGTCGAAGATGATGGAACACCGAAAGAATCCGAGCGCTTGCTGGCCCAGACCATGAGCATGCAGGAGCGGGGCTGGTTGCGGGAAAAACTGGCGGAAGACTTCGGCAACGAATGGCAAGACGTTCGCGAGAGTGGCGACCCGGAACAGATGAAAGACTTTGCCCTGAGAGTGGTCGAGTGGGGCCAGCGCTATCGGTCGCCGTCGGTGACCCAGTACGGTGAGAAGTTGCTGTCGGATGTGGAAGCCTTCAACCTGGATGCCGTTAACACCGCGCTGGAAGCCTTCCCGCGCCTGCTGGGCCAGAGCTGAGGCGGCTCTGGCTTACAGGCAGTCGAACTGGGACTGGCGGTCGAAGGCAACCGATACCATGTCATAACCGGAATCGGACAGTGAGCGGACCAGGTCGCGGTCTTTAAGCAGGGCCATGCAGACTTTGTGTACGCTGGCCTGAAGCTGTTCGCTGGCCGGTTCCTGGCCGGTAAAGCGGAAGTCCACCACCAGGTATTTGCGATCCACCGCCGCAAGTTCCGGGATGTCTTCCCGCTCGATGCTTTCAAAGCCGATGTAGGTGGCTTCGTTGTCCGCGAATACGCCGCTCATCAGAACATCCAGGTTTTCTGCCTGAGCTGCAGGTGCCGCCAGTGCAATAACTGCGGCGGAAGCAAGGGATGGCAACAGGGCACGCATGGTTATTCTCCTTGGGTCGCGCCTTAAATCTGTGTAACACAATGTAACAGATTATTAAGTTAGATTGTTGCAGAGGATTTGGCAATTTTCCTCCGGTACCCACCGGATTTTTCAATTGTTTGCAATCGGCAGGCATTTGCCGGGGCTCACCGGGCTGGCCTGTTCCGGCGATGGTTTTCAGCTATCATTGGCGCATTGGTCTGCGAAAAATAACGAGGCAAAACTATGTTCCAGCTTGTGTTCAAAGGGGAGTGCGTGCCGGGCACCGACCCTGCTGCGGTTCGCAATAACGCAAAGGCCCTGTTCAAGGCCAGTGTCGAGCAGCTCGACCGCATGTTCAGCGGTCAGCCGGTGGTTATCCGCAACAAGCTTGAGCAGGTCCAGGCCGAAAAATACCAGGCGGTTCTGAAAAAGCATGGCATGGTGGCCTATGTGCAACCGATGGCCGGTGCAGCGCCATCCAGGCCGCAGCCCCGGCAGGAACCGGCACCGTCGGCACCGGAACGCCCCGCCAGCCCGGCGCCGGCAGCTACCGGTGCTGCGCAGGATGCTCCCGCCCGAACCGGTAAAACGCCCGAACCGGAGCCCGGTGACCGACTGCCCGTTGCGGGTGAAAAAGTGGATGACATCCTGGCCGGTTCCGGCCTGAGCCTGGACCCGCCCGGAGTCACGCTGGTGGAACACCAGGAAGCCGAAGCCCCCATGTTTGAGCACCTGGACGACTGGACCCTGGCGCCGCCCGGCACCGACCTTGGCGTAGACCGGGTGGTTCCACCGCCGGTAGTACCGGATATCTCCCACCTTTCCCTTGCCGACGATGACAAGAAAAAGCAGTGATCGCCCGATCTTGAGCCCCCCGAAGCTGTTCGCCATTGCGCTGACGTTGCTGGCCATGCTGGCAGCGCCAGCCTGGGGCCAGTCACCGCCCGAGGTTCGCCCCAAGGTGGGCCTTGTGCTCAGTGGCGGCGGCGCCAAGGGCATGGCCCATGTGGGTGTGTTGCGTGCGCTGGAAGAAATGAAGGTGCCGGTAGACCTGGTGGTAGGCACCAGCGCCGGCTCTGCAGTGGCGGCCCTGTATGCGTCCGGCATGCCGGTGGAGGAAATAGAACGCCGGTTTATCGAGCTGGACTGGCTGTCCAGTTTCCGGGACGACCCCGGCCGGGCCTACAAGCCGGTCCGGCGCAAGCAGGATGACTGGCGTTTGCCTCTGGCCCCCGGCCTGGGGGTGAGCCTGGACGGTATCCGGCTGGGTGGCGGCCTGGTGACCGGCCAGAACCTGGGTTTTATCCTGAACGAACTGACCCGCAATGCCGCCTTGGTTGAGGATTTCGATGAGCTTCCGATCCCGTTCCGGGCGGTGGCCACCGACCTGGAAACCGGGGTGGAAGTGGTGATCGGCAGTGGCGACCTGGCGGAAGCCATCCGGGCCAGTATGAGCATACCCGGAGTCTACGCGCCGGTAGAACGGAGCGGCCGGCTGTTGGTAGACGGTGGTGTAGCCAACAACCTGCCGGTCAGCGTGGCCCGGGACATGGGCGCCGATATCATCATTGCCGTGGATATCACCGACCCGCTGCTGACCAATGAGGAAATGCAGGAAGCGTCTTCGGTGATTGGCCAGCTGACCACCATGATGACCCGCCGTAATACCGACGATCAGCTGGCCCGGCTGACCGACAGCGACATACTCATCCGGCCGGACCTGGAAGGGCACTCCTCTGCTGACTTTTTTGACGGCCCGGTACTGTTCGAGCTGGGAGCGACCGCTGCCCGCGAACATGCGGTGGCGCTGAACCGGCTGGCGGTTTCCGGCCCGGCCTGGCAGGCCTGGCGGGATTCGGTCGAAGGCGGCATGTGGCAGCCGGGGCCGATCGCCCGGATCGAGTTCACACAGGGTGACCGCCTGGCCAGTGAATTCCTGCGCGAGCGGATTCGCCAGCAAGCCGGTGAGCCACTGGATGTCGAACAGCTGGAAGATGACCTGAAACGCATCTACGGCCTCGGCTATTACGAGACAGTGTCCTGGTCGATGCGCCCGTCTGAAGAGGGACCGGTGCTGATGGTGCGGGCCCGGGAGAAAAGCTGGGGGCCGAACTACCTGTCGTTTGGCCTCAACTACGAAGACAACTTTGACGGCGACACCCGTTTTAACCTGGCCGCGGGCCTGCGTATGACCGAACTGAACCAGCTGGGGGCCGAGTGGCAAACCGCCCTGCAGCTGGGGACCCAGCCCTGGGTACGCACCCAGTGGTACCAGCCGCTGGATTACGGCTATGACCGGTTCGCGGTGTTGGGCGTGGAATACCGCCAGGATGATTACAGCGTGTACCAGGATGGCGAGCGGATTGCCGAGATTGACGCAGGCTTCCGTCAGATAGACCTGGCGATAGGTATGGAGCTGGGCCGCAACGGTGAAGTGCGCCTGGGCTATGTGCGCGGGCTGGCGTCAGTGGACGATGAGTTGGGTGCGTCGGTGGCACCTTCTGACCATGTGCATCAGGGCTACGCCAGTGTGCAGTTGGTGCATGATTCCCTGAGCGATACCTTTTACCCGAAATCCGGTGCCTTTGCCGGCATCCGGGGCCGTTTTGAGCGAGACGGGCTGGGCTCTGACCGGGAGTTCGATTCGGTGACCGGCATGCTCCTGGGCACCGGCACCTGGGGCCGGTTCAACCTCACCGGCCTGGCGTACACCCGGCAGGTGGTCAGTGGTGAGCCGGGTATCGAGAACGCGGCCCGCCTGGGAGGCTTCCGGCAGCTGTCGGCCTATGCACCGGGTGAAATCACCGGTAACGACGCGGCACTGTTGTCGGCCTATGCCCGGCGGGAATTCGGCGGGCCGGTAATGCCCTGGTTTGCCGGCGTGGGCTTTGAAACCGGTAACGCCTGGGACACCATGGACGACGCCCGCTGGTCTGGCCTGGTACGATCCTGGAGCCTGTTTGCCGGGGTGAATACCTTCCTGGGGCCGGTGCAGCTGGCTGGTGCCTACAACAATGAAGACGACTGGACCGCCTACCTGAACATCGGTTTCTCGTTTACCCAGCTGTTCTACTGATCCAGCGCCGCCAGTACCTGGTCGCTTTGCTGTTGTGCGTAGCTGTGCAGCAGCGAAGCCAGGGCCTCTTCGTCCCGGTCACGAATGGCCTGGATCGATTCTTCCATATGCTTCAGGTTGTCTTCCAGAACCTGCTTCCCGCCCTGGCGGAAGGCTACAAACGCGCAGCGCTTGGCCGATGGCCACAGGTCTTCAATGGCAGAGACAATAAAGTAGTTGTCTGCGTAGGCCAGCGAGGCCTTGGTGTACTCGATGCCCAGCTCCAGGAACGCCATCAGGTCGTTGTTCTGGTAGCAAGCCTGCATCTGACTGTGCAGTGATTCCAGCCGGGCCATGTCTTCGGGCTGCCACTGCCGTACCAGTTTGCGGCCGGTGTGGGTCAGGTACAGCTCCAGGGTTTCGTACAGGCTTCTGACGAAGTGCTCGTCCAGCGGGGTTACGAAGGCGCCTTTGCGGGGTACGTTCCTGACCAGGTGGCGTTTTTCCAGAAGCAGCAGGCCTTCGCGGATGGAGCCGTGGCTTACGTCCATTTCCTTGGCCATGGCGCTTTCGTAGATGCGCTCGCCGGAACGGAGCTGGCCAAAGGCAATCAGGTTTTCAATGTGGCGGGCGACCTGCTCGGTCAGGGTCTCACGGGGTTTGAATGCGGTCATGGAGTATCGGTTGTTGTCTTGCCGGTTTTCGGGCGGTCATATTGGCACAAGCCTGCACTGAGAACCAGTTCAAAGAAGCGGTGCCAGCAACCGTACGGCACGACAGCCCAGGCGGAACGGAAGTGAGCGGTCCTGGTAGTCGCTTTCGGTCATCAGCCGGCACTGTTTCAGGTCGTCTTCCAGCATCTGCTCTACCTGCCCGATGAACTCCGGGTGGGTGTTAATGGCCATGATCTCGAAGTTCAGGCGCATGGAGCGGTTATCCATGTTGGCGGTGCCCAGGGCTGCATAGCGGTCGTCCACCAGTACCACCTTCTGGTGCATGAAGCCCGGCTGGTAACGATAGATGCCGATGCCGGCCTGGCTGGCCTGCACCAGGTAGGAATAGGCCGCTACCCGGATCAGCGGGCTGTCGGATTTCTCCGGAATCAGGATGCGTACATCCACGCCACGCAGTGCCGCCAGCTGCAGCGCGTTCATGATCTGGAAATCCGGCACGAAGTAGGGCGAGGCGATCCACAGGCGGGTTCGGGCGTTGTTGATGCAGTTCAGGAAAAACAGGGTGCAGGTTTCCCAGGTGTCGGCCGGGCCGGAGGGCAGTACCAGCACTTCCTGCTGCCCCGGAGGTGGCTCTGCCGGCGACCATTCCAGCTCGGGGCGGTCGTTGCTGGCCCAGTTCCAGTCTTCCAGCCAGGCCAGTTGCAGGCCGATGACCGCCGGCCCTTCGATACGGCAGTGGGTATCCCGCCAGGGTTCCTGATCCATGGCAGTTCCCAGGTATTCGTCGCCCAGGTTGATGCCACCGACAAAGCCGGTGTGGCCGTCACACACCAGCAGCTTGCGATGGTTGCGGAAGTTGATCTGGAAGCGCCGGCGGCGGATGTTGCCGTCGCCAAAGGAGGCAACCCGTGCGCCGGCGGCGCTCAGTTCGTTGAGCCAGCGGCGGGACAGGGAAACGCTGCCGATGTCATCGTACAGAAACCACACCGACACACCTTCCGCCAGCTTGCGCTCCAGGATTTCCTTGATCCGGTGGCCCACCTTATCGGAGCGCACCATGTAAAACTCCAGCAGGATGTAGTGGGTGGCCTGCTCCATGGCTTCGAACAGGGCCTCGAAGGTGGCCTCGCCATCCCGCAGCAGTGTGCAGCGGTTACCGCTGGTAAACGGCTGCCGGCTGAGTTTGCACAGCACCTGCAGTTCATCGCTGAAGTGCCGGTCGCCGGGCTTGGCAATCGACGTACTCTGGTTCTCAAAGGTATCCAGCAGGTCAGACAAATCCTTGTTGCCCATGCGTCGGGCCTTTACGTAGCCGCCAAAGCGGATACGCCCGAACAGCAGGAACGCAGGCACGGCCAGGTAGGGCAGGCCCAGCAGGGCAATGATCCAGGCAATGGCGCCCTGGGAGGTACGGTAGGTCAGCAGAATGCGATAGATGCAGGCGATGGCTGCCAGGTACAGCAATGCCAAGGGGATGGCGAGCCAGGACAGGGTATCACCGGTCATGCGCTTGCCTCCTGGTGCCTGGCCCGGTATTGCGCGGGGGCCATGCCGGTCCAGCGCTTGAAGGCGCGGCTGAAGGCGCTGAGTTCGGAGAACCCGAGCAGGAAAGCAATTTCGCCCAGGGCATATTGATCGTCGGCAACATAGCGCAGCGCCTTGTCTTTGCGGACCTGTTCCACCAGGTCGTGGAAGCTCAGGCCTTCTTTTTTCAGCCTGCGGTACAGGGTTTGCCGGCTCATGTGGCATTGCCTGGCCAGGGTGTCGGCGTCAATGCGATCGGTCGACATTTGCCGGGAGATCAGCCGGCGTACTTTGCGGCTGAACGAACGGCGGGTTTGCAGCCGGGCCAGCACGGCGTTTACCTGTTTCAGTACCGCCGAATACACATAGGGGTTGCGGTGCGGAATGCGGTGCCTCAGGTGCTTGCTGGCAAAGGCCATGCGGGTAATGCCACAGCCGAACAGCACCTGGCCGCCGAACAGTTTCTGGTATTCCGCGGCGTAATCCGGTTCCGGATGGGCAATTTCCACCCAGTCTGCCTCGATGCCCCGATGAATAAAGTGCCGGGTGCGGCACAGGGCGGCGGCCAGGGTGCGGTCCATGTCCTGCCGGCAGTAGTGGGCCGGGTTATCCGGTTGCCAGGTCAGAATGGCCTGCTCCGGCGTCTGCTCGAAGCTGAGCGTCACCGATTCGTTGATCAGCCGGTGCAGCCTTACGTACTGGACAACGGCTTCCCCCAGAGTGTCGCAATTGAAGAATACATGGCCTACCAGCCCCATGCGTTCCGGATCGATCACTTGTCCCGCGTGCAGGCCCACGCCCGGGTCTGCGGTCAGCTGCTCGGCCAGTTCCCATAGCTGGTAGTGAATGCTGGCGGGAATGCGCAGGTCCGGGTCATCCAGTTCTTCCAGACGCACCCCTGCGATGTCTTCCGCCCGGGCACGGTCCAGCAGGCCCCGCTTTTCGAGGTAATGCACCAGCGCAAGGGTGCTGGAGGCCGCCACATGGGGCGTTGTTGCTGGATCCGCTTGGGGATGCATGGTGTTCGCTGGCTCCGCGGTTCGGTTCAGGCTGATACAAAATGTCAAACGATTGGCACAGCTGGTCAACGGGTATCAACACCTTAAACGATAGCATGTGTGGCATCAGGTTGAAGTAGCCATAACGCCAATTGGAGGTGTTGTATGACACAGGAAATCTTTGTTCCCCGTACCCAGAGCGAGCGCGAAAACATCGTGGCGCTGGCTGAATATCTGGACAGCATCTTCTATTGCTGATTTCTCAGTCGTAATGTCTGTGACCATTTAGCCGGGCCTTTGCCCGGCTTTTTTCTGCCTGAATTTTCCCTTGCCCCGTGCACTGGCGGTGGTAGTGTATCCGGTTCATTCAGATAACCGGAGGTTGCCTGCGTATGGGCGTTGAACTGAATCACCGTATTTCCGGCCAGGGAGAGCCGCTGATCCTGTTGCACGGATTGTTCGGATCCCTCGAGAACCTGGGCGGCATTGCCCGCCGGCTGGAAGATAACTGGCAGATTCACGCGCTGGACGAGCGCAACCACGGTAGTTCTCCCCACAGCGATGAAATGAACTATCCGGCCATGGCCGCCGATATCATCGCCTACATGGATGCCCAGGGGCTGGACCAGGCCACTATTCTGGGCCACTCAATGGGTGGAAAGGTGGCCATGCAGGTGGCCCTGAGTTATCCGCAGCGGGTGAAAGCCATCATCGTGGCGGACATTGCCCCGGTGACCTACCACCCCCGCCATGACGACATCCTCGAAGGTATGAAAAGCCTCGACCTGAACGGGGTCAAATCCCGCAAACAGGCAGACGAGCGGCTGGCAGAATTCGTGGAAATCCCCGGTGTGCGCCAGTTCCTGCTCAAGAACCTGGAGCGTATTCCGGCCGAAGAACAGACCGACAGCGATATCATCTTCCGCTGGCGCCTGAACCTGCCGGTAATTGATGCCCATTACCAAAACCTGGCGGACGCACCGGAGGGTGATGGCCCGTTTGAAGGGCCGGTGCTCTTTATCAAGGGCGCAGACTCCGCCTACATCCAGGAAAAACACCAGGACACCATCCGCCGCTTGTTTCCGAACGCCGAACTGAAAATTATCGAAGGCACCGGCCATTGGCTGCACGCCGAAAAAGCCGATACCTTCGCCACCCTGTGCCGGCGGTTTCTGGAGCAGTAAGGTGTGACGCGGCCATTGCCGGCAACCGGTGGATGTCTGCTAAGGTGAGTGGTCCCAAACGAAGAATCATAAAACGGATCGGGCGTGCATGATGAAATGGTTACTGGCCGGACTATTGGTGCTCTTTGTGTTGGTGGGCAGCTTTCTGCTGACACCATCCCCTGTCGACAGCAAGGCCTGGGAGCCGCCCGAGCCTCCGGCCCTGACCGGAATCCTGGCGCCTAATAACCAGCTGCGACAGGCCGATCTGCTGGCCCGGGGCCAGGTGTACGGCCCGGAAGACACCACGGTGGATGCCAACGGCGTGCTCTATACCGGCACCCAGGACGGCAAAATCGTTCGGGTATTTCCTGACGGCCGGGTGGAAACCTGGCTGCAGACCGAAGGCCGGCCACTGGGCATGGTGTTTGACCGCCAGGGTAACCTGATTGTGGCGGATGCCTGGAAGGGCTTGCTGTCGATAGCGCCGGACGGTGAGATTACCGTGCTCACCCGGGAGGCGGAAGGCACACCGTTCCGGTTCACCGACGATGTGGTTGTCGCCACGGATGGTCGTATCTACTTTACCGATGCCAGCTCCCGCTTCCGCCAGCCGGATTACATCCTGGACCTGCTGGAAATGCGGCCCCACGGTCGCTTGCTGCGCTACAACCCGAAAACCCGCAGAACCGAAGTACTGCTGCGTAACCTGTATTTTGCCAATGGCGTGGCGGTATCTCCGGATGGTGACTACCTGCTGGTAAACGAAACCTGGAAATACCGCATCCTGAAATACTGGATCAACGGCCCGAAAGCCGGCCGTACCGAAGTGTTTGCAGACAACCTGCCCGGTTTCCCGGACAACCTGGCCGTGGATGAACGGGGCCGTTACTGGGTTGCCTTCCCGACCCTGCGTAACCCCCAGGTAGACGCCATGCACCGCCGGCCCTGGATGAAGAACCTGGTTGCTCGCCTGCCTGCCGGCTTCCAGCCCGAGCCGGAGGAATACGGCCTGGTAGTGGCCTTTGATGACCGCGGCCGTATGCTCACCAGCCTGCACGACACGACCGGCAGCCATTTGCAGGAAATCACCTCGGTGAACCCGCACAACGGCTTTCTATACTTTGGTTCACTTCACAATGACCGCATCGGCCGGCTACCTTTGCAGGCTATTTCCGGTCTGGGGGAGCAGCCTTGAGCGATGAAACAGCCTTGAGCGATGAAACAGCCATGAGTGAGTCACAAGCACACAACTGGGATCTGCCGGATCCGTTCATCCTGCCCATCACCGTGCGGGAAGAAGACACCGACCGCCTCGGCCACGCCAATAACGTGGTATACGTGCGCTGGATGGAAGACGTCAGCTGGGCCCACATCGAAAGCCTGGGGATGACCTGGGCCCTGCACGAAGAAACCGGCAAGGCCATGGCCATCACCCACACCGAGGTGGATTACCTGTTGTCTGCCAATGCCGGCGACGAGCTGGTGCTGGGTACCTGGCTGACGGACTGGGACGGCCGGTTCCGCTCGGCCCGTCAGTTCCAGCTGATTCGCGTGGCCGATGGCAAGACCCTGCTGCGGGGGCTTTCAACCCATGCCTGCGTGGATATGAAGAGCCAGCGGCCGTCCCGGGCACCGAAAGCCTTTGCCGAAATCCTCTCCGGTGCCCTGGTGCCGGGTGGTCGTGGTTTGCCCCTATAAAGCCCGCCGGGTGAAATTCTGCTAGTCTGAAGCTGAAACTGCGCGCCTGTTCAGGCGCTTGACTCATTGTTGTCTGGAGACACCCATGGAATCCTCTGAAGCAACTGACGCTGTGCCGATGCGCCACGTGGTCTATGACCGGTTTGGGGGCAGTGATGTTCTGCAGGTAACGGAGTCTCCGGTACCTGTGCCCGCCGGAGGCGAAGTGTTGATTCGAGTCCACGGCGCCGGCCTGAACCCCATCGACTGGAAAACCCGCAAAGGCCTGGGTTTTGTCGCCACGCAGATCGAAGGCCGTATGCCGTGGACCCCGGGCTACGATGCCGCCGGTGAAGTCGTGGCCGTGGCTGATGACGTGACCACCCTGGCACCCGGGGACCGGGTGATGGGCATGATCGGCTTTGCCGAATCTGGCGGGGCCTATGCCCAGTATGCCGTGGCCCGGGCTGACGAACTGGCCATCGTGCCGGAAGAGCTGGACCTGGTTACCGCAGGGGGCGTGCCGCTGGCGGCGCTGACGGCCTGGCAGGCGTTGTTTGAAGTGGCCGGGCTGGAGTCCGGGCAGAAGATTTTGATCCACGCCGGGGCTGGAGGCGTTGGCCACTTTGCCGTGCAGTTCGCCCTGGAACGCGGTGCCCATGTGATTGCCACGGCGTCTGCGAGTAACCGGGATTTCCTGGCCGAGTTGGGCGTGCATGAAGTGATTGATTACCACACCACCGACATTGCGGACGAGTGCTATGGACTGGACGTGGTGCTGGATTTGATCGGTGGTGAAACCGGCAAGCGGTCATTGCAGACCCTGTCGGAATCCGGTGTGCTGGTGACCATTCCCACGGTGACTGCCGATGAGGTGGTCAGTGCCGCGGAAGCCATGGGCGTGAGGGCCCACGGCATGAAAACCCGGCCGGACGTTTTCCACCTGGAAGAAATTGCCGAGCTGATCGAAGATGGCGATGTGCGGGTGCATGTTGACCGGGTATTCCCGCTCGAGCAGGCCCGCGACGCCCACGACCTGCTGGAAGCAGGCCACGTGCGGGGCAAGCTGGTGCTCGACTGCCGCTGATCTGTCCCCGCTGGATGCAGCAGGCCCTCAGGCCTGCTGCTCTCCGTTGCTGGCGGGCTTCTGGTCGTCGGTATCGGATGCCCGCTCTTTCCGTTCCTTCTGGGGCTGTGGTGGCACCAGGCTGATCAGAACCCAGTCGTCTTCCGGTTCCAGGTCATCCATCGCTTTCACCGGATGGATGTGTTCCCGCCCGTCCATCACAAACAGCACCAGGGCTTCGTTCTGGTACTGGTTCAGGAACTGCTCGTAACTGAACTCCTCGCTCAGCTGGGTGGTCTTCACCGTATAGCCCTGGCTCACCAGGCTGGCCAGCTTGGCATAGCTCACACCGTCAAACAGGCCCCGGGTCTGCTGCACCTTGCCGGCGGTTTGCAGGCGGGCGCGCTGGTCCTGGTCGCCTTCCGTCAACCCGAATACCGAGTGCTCCCCGAACCAGTCCAGGAAGTGATAAGTGGCCAGGCTGTTCATCTGTTTGTACGGCGACAGGATCAGCAGGTTGCCGATGCCGGTCAGGTCCATATGTTTCGCAGCATGTTCCGAGGCCGGGTTGCCGAAATACACCGGCAGGTTCTCCATGCGGGCCTGGCGCACGTTTTCCCAGTTGGTATCGGTCAGCATGGCCGGAATTTCGTGTTTTTTCAGGGCTTGGGCAATCAGGCGGGCTACCGGGTTGGCACCCAGAATCAGGAAGCCATGGGCGGGTGGCTCCTGTACGCCCAGCAGCTTGGCGACCGGGCGTGCCGTCAGGCTCTGGATCACCACCGTGGTAATGATCAGCATGAACACCAAGGGCACCAGCACGCCGGCGCTCTCATAGCCGATCCGTTCCAGCTGGAAAGCGAACAGGGCGGAGACAGCAGCTGCCACGATACCCCGGGGTGCAATCCAGCTCAGGTAAAGTTTGTCTCGCCAGGTGAGGGACGTACCGATGGCCGACAGAAAGATACTGGCAGGCCGGGCCACCAGCATCAGGCAGGCCAGCACTGCTACCAGGCCCCAGCCCAGGTCGGCAATGGCGGTAAATTCTACCCGGGCGGCCAGGATGATAAACAGGGCCGAGATCAGCAGTACGCTGAGGGATTCCTTGAACTCCAGGATGCTTTCGATCGGCACCTGTTTCATGTTGGCCATCCAGATGCCCATCACAGTCACGGTCAACAGGCCGGACTCATGGGCCATCTCGTTGGAAATGGCAAACACGCCGAGCATGAAGGTCAGGGTGCCGGCATTGTGCAGGTACTGGGGAATCCAGTGCTTGCGAAGCACCAGGCCATTCAGGTAACCGGCAGCCGCACCGATCAGGAAACCCACCAGCAGGGTTTTGCCAAAAATATACAGGGAGTGGCTGAAGACATTGCCCTGGCCCCAGGACACAATTCCTTCGAATACCAGTACGGCCAGCAGGGCGCCGACCGGGTCAATGATAATGCCTTCCCAGGTCAGGATATTGGCCAGCTTGGAGGTGGGCCGCACCGCCCGTAGCAGCGGTGCAATCACCGTTGGCCCGGTCACCACGGAAATGGCACCAAACAGCAGGGACACTTCCCAGGACACCTCCAGGATCCAGCGGGCGGCCAGGGTGCCGATAATGCAGGTAACAATGGTGCCGACCGGGATCAGGTTGCGCACCATCTTGCCGTGGCCTTTGATTTCCTCGTACCGGAGCGTCAGGCTGCCTTCGAACAGAATGATGGCCACCGCCAGCGAAATCATCGGAAACAGGATATCGCCAAAGATATCTTCCGGATGCAGAAAGCCCGTCACCGGGCCGGCGATGATGCCGCCAGCGAGCAGAAACAGGATGGCCGGCATACGAACCCGCCAGGCAGCCCATTGGCAAATCAGGGAGGTAACGCCGATACCTGCGAGGATCAGGGTGGTGCTAATGGCCATAAGCGGGTTCCGGTTGGTTAATTAAAGATTGGCTTTGCGTGCAATTCTGTTCAGCAGCCGGGACGCGGCAAAGAATCCGAAGCTGGCGGTTACCGGGCTGGCGGCGCCAAAACCCGAGGCACAATCCAGCCTTACCGGGCCGTCTGTCGCCGGCTTCTGCAGGCACACTTCGCCATCGGCCGCCGGATAAGTGAGCTGCTCCAGAGAGTATACGGCCTCAATGCCAAAACGCCGCTTGGGATTTCGCGAAAAGCCGTATTCCCGACGCAGCATATTACGAACCTTGGCCAGCAATGGATCCTGGGTGGTCTTGCTCAGGTCCGCCACCTGGATCTGGGTCGGGTCCATCTGGCCCCCGGCACCGCCGGCACAGACAATCGGAATCTTGCGCCTCTGGCAGTGGGCAATCAGCGCCGCCTTGGCTTTCACGCTGTCGATAGCATCCACCACCCCGGTCATGTCTTCGGTAATCAGTTCGGCCACGTTTTTAGTGGTCAGGAACCCGAAGTGCACCCGGATATCCGCCTGGGGATTGATGGCCCGCAGCCGCTCAGCCATGGCATCGGTCTTGGTGCGGCCATACTGGCCCTGCAATGCGTGCAGCTGGCGGTTGGTGTTGGAGACACAGATGTCGTCCATATCAATCAGCGTGATGGTACCAATGCCACTGCGAACCAGGGATTCTGCCGCCCAGGAACCAACGCCGCCGAGGCCGACAATGGCGATGTGGGCATTGCGGAAAGCGTTCAGGGCCTTGCGGCCATAGAGGCGCTCTATGCCGCCGAAGCGGAAAGCGTAGTCGTCGGTCGGCTGATTCATTGCGCTCATTGGTTGCTCGTGCTGATCTGATGGCTTGCGCTGGGGGAGTAAAGGATGAATTGTAACGCAGCTTTCGGTGGGAACTACAGGAAAGGAGGACGAACTCCGGTTGGAGTTCGTCCGTATTCAGCAGAGCTCTAACTCGGGGTTAAAGTCGCTTGAAGGTAAGATTTTCGGTTGTACCTCCCTCGGTGACAGTAAGCGTCAAGGTATTTCCACTGACCGAACCTTTGAGATCTGCAGAGCCCACAAAGTCTGACAGGCCCGCATCGGTATTGGTGTCGACAATAATGTTGCTGGGGCTGATCACCTTGGTATTTGTATCGTAGCTGTAACTTCCTACCTCAGCGCCGTTGCCTTCTGCGGGACCATCTTTCAAGTATTCCGCTTGAATGTAGGTGCCGTTATCCAGGAAGGCCAGCAAGAGGACTTCTTGCTCCGCGGGATTTGTCTCCTCATGGATCCAGGTTCCTACAAGCCCGTCCGATTGGATCCTTTCGACCGGGATTGTTTCGGGTACTGTCGCTCCGTTCTCGTAGACACTCAAAACGGCATCGCCATCAACGGATAGCTCAACGCGTTCATTGGCGTCTGTGGGGAACAGTCCGATGCTGCCGTTTTCATTAAAGAAATTGTCAGTTGCAGTAAGAACCCCACTTTCATCCAGGTTGAAAGTGCCAAATTCCATACCTTCCTCGGTTTCGTCTTGCAGTTCCTTTTCTTCAACCTGTACGTAGGTGTTATTGCTGGCATCGAAAGCAAGGAATATGACGTTTCCTCCTCCGTTGCTGGTGTCTAAAGTCCACCCCCCGGTTATCGAGGTTTCATTCGTAAAAGAGACACTCTCGTCTTCAAGGGTGCCCTCAAGGTGGGCCTTGGCCTCTTCCGCACTGATCAGTGCAGTAGCGGTCGTATCCTGGCCGCCATTCTGAATTAGCGTGACGACAGCAGAAGAGTTCTCGAAATCGGCTGCCGGAATGCCGAAATCAACTTGTGTCGCATTGTTTTTGGCGGTGTCACTGATTGCAATGCCATTGCTTGGGTCGCCATCCGTATCAAGGGTTTGAAGCAACCTGGCGATGTTTACCACGGTATCGTTTGAAGTATCCGTAGTGCCTGCTATATCGAGCGGTGTAACAACACCCGCAGCAGGAACCGGCGGGAATTCCAGGTCACCGATGAAGAAGGTAACCTCTTCTCCCGCTTCGTATTCATACTCGCCGCTAGCATTGGTGACACCTTCCTTTGTTGCCGTGCGATATCCAATATTGCCCACCGGGCTATCGACGAACACTCCGGTTTCCGCAGTAGAGTCTGCTGTAGTGGGTGTACTCCCACCACCACTACTTCCTCCACATCCCGCAAGACCAACGACTGAAGAGACTGCTGCGGCCAACGCCAGTTTTTTAAAACCGTTCATAACAACTCCTTGATTCAACAAAGTACCCTGGCTCGCCCTGTGAACCAGGCTCTGCCCGAAGGCTCCCTGAGGAAGGGTTCTTTGAGATATAGCAAGGGGAGTTGAGGGGCGCCCCACCCGTTTGGGGAGTCCGGGGCAGTGATTTGTATGAAATGTGTAACTATGAGCAGTTGGAATATTTCTGAAACCTAAACTAAGTTGCGTAGTAAACAACGATATAAGAGTGGTCTGCTGTGCATTTCTCCGACCGGGAAACCTTTTTTAACCACGACTTCCATGAACTGATTGGCCTGATCTACGATTCGGTCACCTCGGAGCAGGGGTTCTTTCCGTTTCTGAGCAGGTTTGTTCAGGTGTTTAACGGCCACAGTGCATCATTTGCGATCTACGACACTGCGGCAAACTCTCTTCTCGGTACCTGGACCGTGAATATTCCCGAAGAGGCTCTGCGTTTCTATTCCGAGCATGTCTCCCATAGGGACGTACTGGTTGAAAAAGCGATATCGGTCAATCGCGAAGGTAACTGCAGGTTTGTCGCCAGTAACCTCGATCTTGGCCCGGATGTTAAGCGCTTGCGGCGCGATACCCGGGCAGGAGAGTGGCTGGAAAGCTACGGGGCTTGTGAAGCTGCCGGAGCGATTGCCTATATGGACGGGCATTACCTCAACTTTTTCGGAATGCAGCGTTCTCCTGATCAACCTGAATTCAGTTATGAAGAACTCAATGTCTTTGATGGATTCTTACCCCACCTGCATCGAGCTGTGGGCCTGTATACCCGGCTGATGCAGCGGCGGTGTGGTCCGGCGGTTGAGCGGTTGGTACTCGAGCGTGTCAATCGAGGCATCATCGTTTGTGATGCATCCTTCCGGGTGGCCTTCAGGAATGGCAAAGCGGATGACATCCTGAAACGCAACGCCGGTTTAAGGGTAAACAGTGATGGCATGCTGGTGGCCCATGGGAACGAGAGTGCGCGGCAGTTTGCCGTTCTCTTATCAGCTGCTGTTGAAGCGTCAATTGCCAGGCGGGAGCTTGATGACCAGGTTTTCAGCCTTGAACACGGGCAACAGCGCATCACGCTGGTGGTGACTCCCCTGCAGGGAACGGCTGAGGCAGGGAGCCTGGCGCAGGGGGCGCTCGTTACATTGCACGATTGGAGCTGGAGCAACGAAATCAGCGACGACCTGCTGAAGAGTCTGTTTGATCTGACGGATGCGGAAGCGGTGGTTGCGGCTGAGCTGGTTGGTGGCCAGAGCTTGTCGGATATTGCGCAAACCTCGGGGCGGTCACGGGAAACCGTGAAGTATCACCTAAACAATATATTCCGGAAAACCGGCACCCGTCGTCAGGGCGAGTTGGTGTCACTGTTGTCCCGGGCCTGCACCTCTGTTTGATTATCTGCCCACAAAAAAAGCCGCGCAGTGCGCGGCTTCAAGAAGGTACCAACCTCACAAGGAGGCGGGTTGGACTAGTTCAGAGACACTAATCAACGTATTCATTATTGACCGGAAACATGTCTTGATAAAGGTCATGAATGGACATTTACCGGTCATTTCCGGCCAGATTTTTGGTCTGGCCGGCATTTATGGCCCGTCAGGCCACCCAGTGCTCATCGGAAAGCGACATCAGGCTGTCCTTTCCGCTCTGGATGTCTTTCAGCAGCCAGTCGGTTTCCGGCATCAGCTTTTCGAAGTAGAAGCGGGCCGAGGCCTGCTTGCTTTCCAGCAATGGCTTGTTGCCTTCGCCGGCTTCGAGTTGCTGGCCGGCAACGCCCGCCATCCGTGACCAGAGGTAACCGATCACGGTCAGGGCCATCAACCGCAGGTACGGGGTGGCTGCGGCTCCGGCCTGCTCCGGGTCTTTCGGAGCGTTCTGGGCCAGCCACAGGGTGGCTTGTTCCAGGCCCTTGATGGCGCCTTTCAGTTCTTCCCGGTAGGGCGCTTCCGGGTTGTCCTTCAGGTAGCCGGTCAGCTCGGCAAACAGGGCGCGTACCAGCTGGCCGCCTTTCAGGGCCAGCTTGCGGCCCACCAGGTCCATGGCCTGGATGCCGTTGGTGCCTTCATAAATGCGGGCGATCCGGCCATCACGCACCAGTTGTTCCAGCGGCCAGTCCTGGGTAAAGCCGGAGCCGCCCAGCACCTGCTGGCCCCAGTTGGCGTTGTTGTAGCCTTCGTCGGTCAGGAAGGCTTTGACCACCGGTGTCAGTAACTGAACCAGGTCGTCGGCGTTTTCCCGCACGTGTTCGTCCGGGTGCGCCACTGACAGGTCCAGCTGGTGGCCGGTAAACAGGGCCAGCGCACGCATGCCTTCGTTCAGTACCTTCTGGCGCATCAGCATGCGGCGTACATCCGGATGTACGATGATCGGGTCTGCCGGGCCGTCGGGATTCTTCGGGCCACTCAGGGAGCGGCTTTGCAGGCGCTCTTTGGCGAAGGCCAGGCTTTCCTGGTAGGCCATTTCAGCCAGCCCCAGCCCCTGCATGCCTACCATCAGGCGGGCCTCATTCATCATGGTGAACATGGCGCGCATGCCCTTGTTGGGCTCGCCCACCAGCCAGCCCTTGGCGCCTTCGAAGTTCATCACGCAGGTGGCGGAACCCTTGATGCCCATCTTGTGCTCAAGGCCACCACAGAAGGCCGGGTTGCGCTCGCCGGAATCCGGCAGGAACTTGGGCACCACAAACAGGGAAATGCCCTTGGTGGTATCCGGTGCGCCCGGCAGCTTGGCCAGTACCAGGTGCACAATGTTGTCGACCAGGTCGTGTTCGCCGCCGGTAATCCAGATCTTGGTACCTTCGATGGCGTAGCTGCCGTCGTCGTTCGGGGTTGCCCTGGTGCGGATCAGGCCCAGATCGGTGCCGCACTGGGGCTCGGTCAGGCACATGGTGCCGGTCCACTCGCCGGAGATCAGTTTCTCCAGGTAGGTCTGCTTCAGCTCGTCGGAGCCGTGCGCATAAAGGGCGCTGATGGCGCCGTGGGTCAGGCCCGGATACATACCCAGCGACAGGTTGGTGGAGCACACCATTTCGTCTACCACGAATTTCAGGGTATGGGGCAGGCCCTGACCACCGAACTCGATGGGTGCGTCCAGTGCGGTCCAGCCACCTTCCACGAATTTATCGTAAGCGGCCTTGAAGCCGTCCGGGGTTTTGACCAGCTTGGTCTCCGGGTCGTAGCTGCAACCCTGGCGATCGCCAACCTGGTTGGTGGGCTGGATCACTTCCGCGGCCAGTTTGCCGGCTTCGTCGATCACCGCCGAGATCAGGTCGGGCGTGGCATCGGCGTATTTTTCCAGCTCGTGCAGCTTGTCTGCACCAAGCACATCAAACAGCAAAAAGCGAAGATCATTGGCAGGTGCCTGATATTGCATGGACTCTCTCCTGTTATCGGTGGGTAGCTCGGGCTACCGGTATTCGCCTTGCACGGTGGGTACAAAGTCGATGTGGTCATTCATACGGCTGTTTGAATGTTTTGGTTTGCTGCAGGCGAGCCCGATTGGATGGTTTTTTCGTATGGTTGGAATGAATCGGATTGATCACAACCTTCATCACAATTCTGATGACAACAGGGGAGAGTGGAATGGCAACCATCATTGCCGGTATATCAGGTGCAATTGGCCAGGCACTGGCCTTGAAGTATCTGGATGAGTTTCCGGAGCAACCGGTGATCGGTCTGTGCCGGAACCAGACCAAGGCAGCGGAAGCGATGGGGAAGCCGCCAGGACTGCACCTTCGGCCCTGGGATGCGGAGTCTGCAGTGCCGCTGGAGGTGGATGATGAACTGGCACAAACGCTGGTGGATTCCGGCGGCATTCGCCGGCTGATCTACGCCGCCGGGTTGTTGCACGATGACCGGATGTTTCCGGAAAAGCGCCTTGAGGACCTGGACGCAGACAATCTGGCCAGGGCCTTCCAGGTGAACTGTGTCGGGTTCGGGCTTCTGGTGCAGGCGTTGTCGCCCTGGTTCCGGGGGCCGCAGCTAACCCGTGTGGCCGCCATTTCAGCCAAGGTGGGATCCATCAGCGATAATCACCTGGGCGGCTGGTATGCCTATCGCTGCTCGAAAGCGGCGCTGAATATGCTGGTGAAAAACCTGTCGGTGGAGCTGCCCCGGCGTTATCGGCCTGTAGCCTGCGTGGCGCTGCATCCGGGAACCACCCGGTCGGGGCTGAGTGAGCCGTTCAGCCAGTCTCTGGCGAGCCTGACGGTGCACGAGCCTGAGGGCACGGCAGACAACCTGTTCCGGGTTATTGAAGCCTTGCAGGAGCAGGATAACGGCCGCTTTATCAGCTGGGATGGCAGCGACTTGCCTTGGTAAAAGCGGGGAAAAAGCCGCCGCAGACGGGCTGCGGCGGTAAAGGTCATCGAATAAACGGGTTCAAAAGGCGGGTAAAGGTGCCGGTAAGCTTCAGCGGTGCGCTCAGAACCGACAGGGTAATGCAGTCTTCGCAGCCGACGGCTACCGGTTTGTGTTCGTCTTCCTCGTTCAGCACGATGAAGTCCCACTGATTGAACACGCCCTTCTGGTCCGAGAAAGCACCCTGCAGCACGATGGTGGTTTCGGTACCACGGTGGGTGTGGGCCGGGGCCTTGCCACCTGCTACCAGTTTTTGCAGCACCACACGTTCGCCCTGGCCGGGGAACTTCTCGGTGATGTCCAGCACGCTGACATCACCCAGCTGCCGCTTCCACGGCAATTGGTTGATGTCGTCGCCCAGCAGTTTCTGCAACGGGCTCATGCGCGGTGCTTCTGCGATTGGGGAAACCGGCTCCGGCGCGCTGTCGATACGGGACATCAGCTGCTCGAAACTGGTATCAGACACACTGACTTTGGGCTGTTCAGCCATCATCACGGCGCCCAGGCTGTTCAGGGTGTCTACCCGGCTTCTGCAGTGAGCACACTGGTCCAGGTGCAAACGGATGCACAGGGCATGGGGCTCCGTGAGGTTGCCCGCACTGTACTCCATCAGGCTCAGGCTGTCGGGGTGGTGCCGTGTCATACGTTCTGGTCCTGCAAAATCACTTTAAGCTTGTTCAATGCCAGGCGTACCCGGCTTTTAACGGTACCCAGCGGGATATCGAGCTCGTCTGCCACCATCTGGTGCGATTTGTGCTCCATGTATACCTTGGCAATCACGGTAATCTGCTCTTCCGGTAACTGGCTGAGGGATTCGCGAATGCGCCGCTCAGACATCAGACGATGAAGGGAGGTTACCGGTTCATTTTCGTTTTCGCCGGGAATCTGCCACAAATCTTCGGTTTCCACGGCCATTTCGGCGCTGGTCCGCTGCATTTTGCGCAGCATGTCGATGCGCTGGTTACGGGCGATGGTGAAAATCCAGGTAGACGCGGCTGCCTTCTTCCAGTCGTACAGGCACGAGCGGCGCCAGATCGAAATAAAGACTTCCTGAACCAGCTCCTCGGCGTGGCTGGCCAGGCCGTTGGAGATGGCGTAGTACTTGATCTGTGGTGCAAAGTGCTCGAACAGGGCGTGATACGCGGCCCGATCCTGGCTCTTGCCGACTTTTTCCAGCAGGGCTCCCCACGGGTCCTTGCTGCGGCCCTCGCCTTTGGCGGGTTGCTTATCCAGTGTCGTCACCGGACGCTCCTTGACGGTCGCATGATTTGAGCTGGCTAATCTAATCATTCTATGCACTCACCACAGTGTTGTCAGTGAGTGTTTTTACGCCAGCCCGAAAGGTTCGGATTGCTCCGGGCGAAATTAATGCTGAAAGTTATTCTTCCAGGTAGGTGTAGCCTTCCAGACCTGCGGTCAGCTCATCCAGCAGCTGTTGCTGAAGGCCGGGTTCGAGAGTGCTGGCCCGGAATTTTTCCCGGTAGGCCTGCAACAGTGTGTCCGGCTCGAAGTTTACATAGCGCAGCACCTTGGCCACGGTATCACCGGTGATGGGTTTGCCGATCCGGTAGTTCCCTTGTTCGTCCAGCCGCACATCCACCGAATGGGTGTCGCCGAACAGGTTGTGCATGTCGCCCAGAATTTCCTGGTAGGCACCGGTCATGAAAAAGCCCATCAGCAGTGGCTCATCCGGATTATGTTCCGGCAGGGGCAGGGTGGTTTCGATGCCCTGTCCATCCACGTACTGGTCGATGCGGCCATCGGAGTCACAGGTAATGTCCTGGATAACCGCCCGCCGGTTCAGGGGCCGGTTCAGGCCGTTGATCGGCATCACCGGGAAGATCTGGTCGATGCCCCACACGTCTGGCAGGGACTGGAACAGGGAGAAGTTTACGAACAGCTTCTCGGCCAGTTTTTCGTTCAGTTCGTCGATGATTTCCCGGTGCGCACGGTTGGCACTGTCCAGCTGGCCGCGCAGTAGGCGGCAGCAACTGGTGTACAGGGTTTCTGCCTCGGCCCGTTCCTGCAGTGACAACAGGCCATGGGCGAACTGGGCATGGACGTCGGTCATGGCGTGTAACACGTCGTGGTAGATCTCGGCCAGGGAGCGCGGCGAATTGTCGTCGTTCAGGCTTTCCAGGTCCCGCCACAGATCCTGCAGGGGCGCCGGTGCTTCCTCGGCGGGTGCTGCGGGTTCACGGTGGTCCGGTTCTTCCCGGTCGATCACGTTGGTCACCAGCACCGAATGGTGGGCGGTCAGGGCCCGGCCGGACTCGCTGATCAGATCCGGATGCGGCAAACCCTGGCGGTCGCATTCTGCCTGCAGTACGTGCACCACGTTGTAGGCGTATTCGAACACGGTGTAGTTCATGGAGCAGCTGCTGCGGGAACGGGTGCCTTCGTAGTCCACCCCCAGGCCGCCGCCGATATCCACGGTGCCGATGGGCGCGCCCAGGTGGCGCAATTCACTGTAAAACCGGGCGCATTCCTTCAGGCCGGTCTGGATGTCGCGGATGTTGGCAATCTGGGAACCCAGGTGGAAGTGCAGCAGCTGCAGGGTGTCCAGGGCGCCGGCCTGTTTCAGGGTGTGGACTACATCCAGCACCTGGCTGGCGGACAGGCCAAACTTGGATTTTTCGCCGCCGGTGTTCTGCCAGTTACCTTTGCCAATAGTCGCCAGCCGGGCCCGCACACCAATCAGCGGGGCCACATCGAGTTTTTTTGCTTCGTCCAGGATCAACGGCAGTTCGGACTGCTTCTCCACCACAATGAATACCCGGTGCCCCAGCTTCTGGCCGATCAGCGCCAGGCGGATGTATTCCCGGTCTTTGTAGCCGTTGCAGATAATCACCGAACCACTCTGGCGCGATAACGCCAGCACTGCCATCAGCTCCGGCTTGCTGCCGGCTTCCAGCCCCACCTGGTTGGCCGAGGCGGCCGGTTCGGCCGCCAGCAGTTCTTCCACCACCCGGCGCTGCTGGTTCACCTTGATGGGATACACCGCGGTGTAACGGCCCTGATAACCGTGCTCTTCGGTCACTTTGTTGAAGGCGCCACACAGTTTGTTGACCCGGTCGTGCAGGATATCGGTAAAGCGGATCAGCACCGGCAGGGCAATGCCGGCGTCGGCCAGCGAGGCGGTGAGGTCTGGCAGGTTAATGCTGGCCTCGCTCCGGCCGCGGTCTGGCCGGATTTCCACCTGGCCTTGCGGATTGACGGAGATATAGCCGTCGCTCCAGTGGGCGATGTTGTAAACCTTGTGGGCCGGCGATGCGGTGGTTTCAGCCATTGTTGCTATCCTGTCAGGAAACCCGGGGTGGCCGGCAAAGCGGCGTCAGGCTGCATTGTAGGAGCTGACCGCTGCCCCTACAATACGCCTCTTTTCAGATGCCCGGGCGCAATGCAGTGGCACACAGTGGGAGACAGACATGACAGCATTGAACGAAGGCTGGTTTACCGAGGTATTCCAGGACCAGGGCACCGCCTTTTCCCTGCAGGTTAAAGGTAAGCTTCACGAGGAACAGACCCCGTTCCAGAAGCTGGAAATCTACGAAACCGAAACCTTCGGCAACCTGATGGTGCTCGACGGCTGCGTGATGCTCACCACCCGGGACAACTTTCTGTACCACGAGATGATGACCCACCCGGCCCTGTTCACTCACAAAGACCCGAAAAAAGTGGTGATTGTGGGAGGTGGCGACTGTGGCACCCTGAAAGAAGTGCTCAAGCACCCGGGTGTGGAAGAAGCCTGGCAGGTGGAAATCGACGAGCGGGTAACGCGCATGTCGGAAAAATACTTCCCGGAGCTGTGTGAAGCTAATGGTGACCCCCGCGCCAATTTCTTCTTTGGTGACGGTATCCAGTGGATGCGGGACATCGAGCCCAACAGCATCGATGTGTTGATTATCGACAGTACCGACCCGGTCGGCCCGGCCGAAGGCCTGTTTGCCCTGGATTTCTATCGCGATGCCATGGCCGCGTTGCGCGATGGCGGCATCATCGTTCAGCAAAGCGAATCGCCGTTGTTACACACCGACAGCATCATCAAGGATATCCACACCGATATGCGCAAGGCCGGCTTCGGCCACGTGCAGACTTTGCCGTTCCCGCAGCCGGTTTATCCCACCGGCTGGTGGAGCTGCACCATGGGCAGCAAGGATAACCCGCTGAAGTATTTCCGCGAGGAAGACGCCAACAACCGCCCGTTCGTAACCCGTTACTACAACGCTGGTATTCACCACGGTGCCCTGGCCATGCCGCAGTTTATGGTGGATGCCCTGGAAGACGAGGTGCACCCGGAAGAGGGTTGATTAAAAATTGGACAGGCTCCGGGGTTGGTCTAAACTGGTTGCAATGGTCATCTAATGGCCAGTCTTCCGTTTAGCAGTCAGAAGGAGTTGTTATGGATGTCCGTAGCGGTGAACAGGAACGTCACTGGTTCCGGAGCGAGCGGTTTTCGTTGGTTAACGGGCAATGGTATTTCCAGACCCGTGAAGGCACCGTAGAAGGGCCTTTCGACGATGTCCGCGAAGCGGAAATGGAATTGCTGCTGTATCTTCGCCATGCCGAAGATGCCCTGTTTCAGGGGGTGGGTTAGTTCCGTCAATCATCCAGTAAAACAAGAGGGGCGCCAACCGGCGCCCCTCTTGCGTTTGGGTTTGCAGCGGGATTACTGCTTGCCGCTGACAAACTCCGGATAGGCTTCCATGCCACATTCTGCGAGGTCTACTCCTTCGTACTCTTCTTCCTCGGTTACCCGGATGCCCATGACCGCCTTCAGGATGCCCCAGACAGCCAGGCTGGCTACGAATACCCAGACAAAGATGGTCAGGGCGCCGATCAGCTGGCCGCTGAAGGTTACGTCGCCGTTGGTCACCGGTACCAGCAGCAGGCCAAGCAGACCGCACACACCGTGGGCAGAGATGGCGCCGACCGGGTCGTCGATGCGCAGCTTGTCCAGGGTCACGATACTCAGTACCACCAGGATACCGCCCAGTGCACCCCAGATAGTGGAGGTCAGTGCGCTGGGAGTGGACGGCTCGGCAGTTATCACCACCAGGCCGGCGATGGCGCCGTTCAGCAGCATGGTCAGGTCAGCCTTGCCGAACATCAGGCGTGCTGTCAGCAGGGCGGCAATGGCACCACCGGCGGCGGCAGCGTTGGTGTTCAGGAATACCATGGCTACGGAGTTGGCGCTGGCGATATCGCCCAGTTTCAGCACCGAGCCACCGTTGAAGCCGAACCAGCCCAGCCACAGGATGAAGGTACCCAGGGCAGCCAGCGGCATGTTCGCACCCGGGAAGGCGCGGATTTCGCCGTTGGGGCCGTACTTGCCTTTACGGGCACCCAGCAGGAGAACACCGGCCAGGGCAGCTGCAGCACCAGCCATGTGTACGATGCCGGAGCCGGCGAAGTCGCTGAAGCCCAGGTCGCCCAAGTTGTACAGGCCGAACACGTCTTTACCACCCCAGGTCCATGCCCCCTCAAGCGGGTAGATCACACCGGTCATGACCACCGCGAAGATCAGGAAGGCCCAGAGCTTCATACGCTCGGCAACCGCACCGGAGACGATGGACATGGCGGTAGCCACAAACACCACCTGGAAGAAGAAGTCTGCTGCACCGGAGTAGATAGAGCCGCCGGTAAAGCCGTCTTCACGGGTAGCGAAGTCACCCAGAACGCCGTCTACATCCACATCGGCAATGCCGGTGAGGAACACGTTGCCGCCATACATGATGGCGTATCCGCATACCATGTACATGGTGCAGGCAATGGCAAACAGGGCCACGTTCTTGGTCAGGATTTCGGTTGTGTTCTTGGCACGCACCAGGCCGGATTCGAGCATGGCAAAGCCAGCCGCCATCCACATAACTAATGCGCCGCACATGACAAAATAGAAGGTATCTATAGCGTACTGCAGGTGAAAGAGATTGGTTTCCATAGGAAGCCCTCCGCACAAGGCTCTTCAGGTTTATAGGTTTTTTGCGTTGGCTGATTCGGGGATCAGGCCGGGTTTACACCGCTTCTTCGCCGGTTTCGCCGGTCCGGATACGGATCGCCTGTTCCAGTTCGGTCACGAAGATCTTGCCGTCGCCAATCTTGCCGGTATTGGCAGCCTTGGTGATGGCTTCGATAACCTGGTCCAGCAGGTTGTCGCCGATGGCGATTTCAACCTTCACCTTGGGCAGGAAATCCACTACATATTCCGCGCCACGATAGAGTTCGGTGTGGCCTTTCTGCCGTCCGAAGCCTTTAACTTCAGTAACGGTTACGCCTTGAACGCCAATCTCGGATAGTGCCTCACGGACATCATCCAATTTGAAAGGCTTGATGATCGCTGTCACAAGTTTCATTGCTTTCTCCTTGGTAAATGCTGCCACCTCGCACATCAATTGTGCGGATTGCGTACGAGGTCTATAGCATCGGGTGTGCCAACGCAAAAAAGGTATTTGTTATCAATATGTTAAAAATACCTGGTTCCAGAATGGCGCAAGCGCCTGCACCGTTGTGGTGCGTGCTGCGGGGCTGCGGTCCAAAAATGCGCAGGCCCGGTGGCCATCCGGCGGCCATTATAATGCCGACCGGGTACAGTATGGCAGGGCCTGCGGTGTGATACACTCCCGCAAACCCGGTTACCCCATGGCCAATAGTCTGAATTGGCCGGCAATCCGATTTGAACGAAGTGTTATATGCGAGGTTTTCGATGAAAGGGCCACAGGATTTCTTTGCACAGTTGCAGGGCCAGTTTGGCCAGTTTGTTCCCGACATGGCCCGTGCCGCCCGGGAAGATTTTGAGACCCAGGCGCGGGCTACCGTTATGACCGTGCTGTCCCGCCTTGAGCTGGTGACCCGGGAAGAATTCGATGCCCAGCAGGCGGTGTTGATGAAAACCCGCGAAAAAGTCGAAGCGCTGGAAAAACGGGTAGCCGAACTGGAGCAGAAGCTGCAGTCGTAAATGAAACAGCCGGGCGCAGGATGCCTGCCCGGCGGCCCCGATTCGTAACCGGGGGCCATTTGTCTGTTACCAAGGAAGGTTGTCATGCTAGCTATTGTCCATTCCCGCGCCAGCATTGGCGTGTCTGCCCCTGCCGTTACCGTTGAAGTTCACCTGTCCGGTGGTTTGCCGGCGTTGTCGATTGTTGGCCTTCCTGAAACCGGTGTGCGGGAAAGCAAGGACCGGGTGCGCAGCGCGCTGCTCAATGCCGGGTTTGAATTCCCCGCCCGCCGTATCACCATAAACCTGGCCCCTGCAGACCTGCCCAAAGAAGGCGGCCGCTTCGACCTGCCCATTGCCCTGGGTATCCTGGCGGCCTCCGGCCAGGTTCCTGCCGAAAGCCTGAAAGACCTGGAGTGTATTGGCGAGTTGTCCCTTGATGGTGCGTTGCGGCCGCTCAAAGGGATATTGCCGGCGGTGCTGGCGGCCCGGGAGGCGGGGCGTTCACTGCTGCTGCCCCAGGACAATGCCGATGAAGCCGCGTTGGCCAGTAACGGCGATGTGCTGGCGGCCAGTCACCTGTTGACGGTGTGCGAGCATTTGTCGGGCCGGGCGCGGCTGGTACCGGTGCCCCGGGCAGAAGATCCTGAGCCGCAGGGGCCGTATACCGGCGCCGACCTGGCGGATGTCCGGGGCCAGCAGGTACCCAGGAGAGCGCTGGAAGTGGCCGCAGCCGGTGGTCATAACCTGCTGTTCTTCGGCCCGCCGGGCACCGGCAAAAGCATGCTGGCTAGCCGGCTTCCCGGCATTCTGCCCGCGCTTGATGATGCCGCGGCCATGGAAGTTGCCAGCGTGCATTCCGTTGCGGGTTTGCCGGTGAAGCCCGGTGGCTGGCGCCAGCCACCGTTCCGGGCGCCGCACCATACTGCCTCGGCGGTGGCCCTGGTGGGCGGAGGCAGCAGCCCGCGCCCCGGAGAAATCTCCCTGGCGCACCGGGGCGTATTGTTCCTGGACGAGCTTCCGGAATTTCAGCGGCGGGTACTGGAAGTACTGAGGGAACCGATGGAAAGCGGCGAGATTGCCATCAGCCGGGCTGCCCGGCAGGTAACCTTTCCTGCCCGGTTCCAGGTGGTTGCCGCCATGAATCCGTGCCCCTGCGGCTACAGCGGCCATCCCACCATTGAATGCCAGTGCGGGCCGGCGCAGGTGATGCGCTACCGCTCGAAGATCTCCGGCCCGTTGCTGGACCGCTTTGACTTGCATGTGGAGGTGCCGGTGCAGACCGGCGAGGTGCTGCTGGGCTCCGGTGAGGCAGGAGAAAGCAGTGCCAGCGTCCGGGAACGGGTGCTGAAAGCCCGGGCTGCGCAAACGGAGCGGGGGAGCCTGAATGCCGCCCTGGCAGGTAATCTGCTGCACCAGTCCTGCCAGCTGGATGCCGGCAGCGAAAAATTGTTGTCGGCCGCCATGGAGCGGCTGGGGCTTTCGGCCCGGGCCCTGCACCGGATTCTTCGGGTGGCCCGCACCCTGGCAGACCTGGACGGTGAGCGGGACATCGCCCGCAACCATCTGATGGAAGCCCTGGGCTACCGTCAGCTTGATCGCCAGCAGAATCAGGGCCCGGTGGTTTCAGTCTGAGCTTCACCTGTCCGGGAGCAGGTCTGGCCCCGCGGAGTCTGTTAAACTGTCGGCAATTTCCTGATAACACATCCGCGAAGGCGCGTGAGGATAACAGATGAGCGACCAGAACGACCCGAAGGACACTTCCGGCGAAAACCCGATTACCACCCGCCGTGGTGTGCGCAGTTTTGTACTGCGTCAGGGCCGGATGACCGAAGGCCAGAAAAAAGCCTTTGACCGCAGCTGGCCCAAGTACGGCCTGAGCCGCGACAACGGTATGATTGACCCCCGCGAGGTGTTCGGCCGCGACAACATGCTGAACCTGGAGATCGGCTTCGGTATGGGCAAGTCGCTGGCGGATATGGCCGAAGCCGCGCCAGAGCAGGATTTTATCGGCGTGGAAGTGCACCTGCCGGGCGTGGGCGCACTGCTTAAGGATGTGGAAGACCGTGGCCTGGAGAACGTGCGGGTCTACAACATCGACGCCAATGATGTGATCGACCTGTGCCTGCCGGATGCCTCCCTCGACCGGGTGATGATCTTCTTCCCGGATCCGTGGCACAAGAAAAAGCACCATAAGCGCCGGCTGATCCAGCCCGAGTTTATTCAGCGCATCCGTCACAAATTGCGGGTGGGTGGTGTGCTGCACCTGGCCACAGACTGGGAAAACTACGCGGAACACATGCTGGAAGTGATGAACGATTCCGAAGGCTTCGCCAACACCCAGGAGCAGGGTGGCTATTCTCCGCGCCCGGATGACCGCCCGATCACCAAGTTCGAGAAGCGTGGCGAGAAGCTCGGCCACGGCGTTTGGGACTTGCTGTTCTATCGCACCAACTGATCTGCTGCCCCGGCGCTTACTCAGCCACGCGGCTTAGCCAGGCTGGCTGAGGGGGTGCCGGCGCGCCGCCCGGATCACCACCAATCCCGCAATACCCAGCATCACTCCGGTAATCTTTACCAGCGCCAGGATCGCAGCGGAGCTGCTCATGGCATCGGTCGGCGTTGCGAGGTTATTCAGCAGCACCGAGTTTTCCGCTACGTCACACAACCCTGCAATTACAAACAGTACCCGCACCCAGCGCGCTACCTTGCGTTCCCGGATACCCGGCCGGTCCCGGGTAAAGTGCCGGGTCAGCTGAAGCAGGGCCGCGAGCCAGGCCACGGTGAACAGCAGCCCGAGCCACAGCGAGAGTTCTGCGAAAGCCAGGTTCTCCTGCCCCCAGCTCTGCAGTATGGCACCGCTTTGTTCAGCCGTTGCCGCCAACTGGAAGCTGAAAATGCCCTGGGGCGCGGCTTCGGTTTTCAGGGACTGGTTAAGCACCGCGATGACCAGAAACAGGCCGACGGCCAGCACCAGGGACGCCTTCATGGGCGAACGCATGGGTTTTACCGGCAGGAACGGTGGACGCTGTACGGTAACCATCAGAGAAATTGCTCCAGCAGGCTGTTCAGATACCTCTGCCCCTGCTCCGTTGCCTGAATCCGGTGCGGGGTCAACAAACCCTGTTTTCTTAATGATTCAAGTTGTACCGCAACCGTGCTCAGGGGTAAACCGGTTCGTTCATTGAACAGTTGCTCATCAGCCCCCTGTTTCAGGCGCAGGGCATTCATCATGAACTCCAGTGCCCGGTCTTCCGGCTCGATGGCTTCGGTGCCTGAAGTGCGGCTGCCGATCCGGTTCAGATAGGCGTCCGGCTGCCGGGTTTTCCAGTAACGAATGATGCGCCCGTCTTCGAGGCTGACCTTGCCGTGGGCACCTGCACCCAGGGCCAGGTAATCGCCGAACAACCAGTAATTCAGGTTATGGCGGCTTTCCCGGCCGGGCCGGGACCAGGCGGACACTTCATAGTCGGTGAAGCCGGCAGCATGCAGAAACTCCGAGCCCTGCTGGTAGATGGCCCAAAGCCGGTCGTCATCCGGCAGCGGTGGCGGCCGGGAGAAGAACTCGGTATTGGGCTCGATGGTCAGCTGGTACCAGGACAAGTGCGCAGGGTTGTGGCTCAGGGCCTCTCGCAAGTCGCCTATCGCCTGTTCCGGGGTCTGGCCCGGCAGGCCGTGCATCAGGTCGATATTGAAATTGTCGAAGCCGGCGGCCCGGGCTGCTGCGATGGCCTCGTGGGCGGCCTGGGCATTATGGATACGGCCCAGCGTTTTCAGGTGCTCCGGGTTGAAGCTCTGCACACCGATCGACAGCCGGTTAATGCCGGCTTCCCGAAAGCTCTCAAAGCGGCCGGCTTCCAGAGTGCCGGGGTTGGCCTCAAGGGTAATCTCGGCGTTGTCGCTGAAGTCCATACGCTGGCGTAAAGCCGTAAACAGCTGCTGGTAGAAGTCCCCGGTCACCAGTGACGGGGTGCCGCCACCGATAAACACGCTTTCGATGGGGCGGCTGCGCAGGTAGGCAAGGTCGGGCTCCAGGTCCTCCAGGATGGCCTGCAGGTACGCCGCTTCCGGGATATCGCCCCGGATGGCGTGGGAGTTGAAATCGCAGTAGGGGCACTTGCGCACGCACCAGGGTACGTGGATGTACAGGCTCAGGGGCGGGCAGACCGCCACGGGGGAGGTGGCGGTCATGCCGTCAGGCCTCCGCCTTTAACTGTTCCAGCAGGCTGGCCAGGGCGCGGCCACGGTGGCTGACACTGCCTTTCTGCTCCCGGGTCAGCTCGGCGGCGCTGCAGTCGAATTCGGGGGCGTAGAACACCGGATCGTAGCCAAAGCCGCCTTCACCGCGGGCCTCGGCCAGGATTCTGCCGGGCCAGCGGCCGTGGCAGATAACCGGAGTGGGATCGTCGGCGTGGCGCAGGTACACCAGCACACAGTGGAACTGGGCGCTGCGCTGTGCTTCCGGAACGTCTTTCAGGGCCGTCAGCAGGGCCTGCACGTTGTCGGCATCGGAAGCATTGGCGCCGGCATAGCGGGCAGAGCGCACACCGGGTTGGCCACCAAGGGCATCCACTGCCAGCCCGCTGTCATCCGCCAGTGCGGGCAAACCGGTTTCCCGGGCGGCATGGCGGGCTTTGAGAATGGCGTTCTCCACAAAGGTGACCGCCGGTTCTTCAGCTTCACCCACGCCCAGCGCGCCCTGGGCAACGGGCTCAAGCCCGAGTGGGCCGAGCAGGTCCGTCAGTTCGGCAATCTTGCCCTTGTTGTTACTGGCGATGACGAGTTTCTGTGACATAGGTTCAGTCGTTAAACAGCGTGTGGGAAAACCGCACCGGCAGGTCCTGCTGGTGGCCGGTGGGGCGGGCAGTAATGTTGAAGGTCATCAGGTCGCCGGACCGGTACTGGTACTGGGCGATGAAGTACACAGCATCGCCTTCCTGGATGCGCCGGAACGCCAGGAAGTTTACCTGCTGGATGTCGTTGGACACCTGGCCTTCAACCTGGCCACCCACAGGCGCAGGCTGGCCGTGTTCGTTCTCGGCCATGATGGAAATGTTGACGATGCCGATGCCCTTGCTGCGCTGCAGTTTGTTGGCCTTGGCGACTTCCGGGTCCAGGAAGGTGCTGGGAAAAACGCTCCAGTTAACCTGGTAGTCGCCAAAATCTTTCTCCCCGGCCTGGGCCTGAACGGCTACCAACAGGGCAAAGGCCAGAAACACCAGTTTTGAAACAGTGCGTGTGATCATCATGGGTTCTCCCGTGTGATGCGGTAGATGGCAATTTCTCCCAGCAGGTTCGGCCACAGCCTGGCCAGCCAGCTGTTCTGGTGCTGGCCGTCGACCACCCGCCGGCTCTTGATGCGAATACCTTTCTGGCGGCACAGCGCCTCGAAATCCTTGAAGGTGCACAGCCGGATATTGGGCGTGTTATACCACTTATACGGCAGCGCGTTGGATTCGGGCATGCGGCCGCTCAGGGCCAGGCCCCAGCGCAGTCGCCAGTGGGCAAAGTTGGGGAAGGTCACAATACCTTCCCGGCCTACCCGCAGCATTTCTTCGATGACTTTGTCTGGCCGGCGAACGGCTTGCAGGGCCTGGGTCATCAACACCACATCGAACATGCCGTCATCGAAGTTGTCCAGGCCCTGGGTATCCAGGTTCTGCTCGATCACGCTCACGCCCTTGCCCATGCAGGTGGTGATGTGGTCCGGGTTGATCTCCAGGCCAAAGCCGCTGGCGCCCCGTTCCCTCTGAAGGAAGTCGAGCAGGGTGCCATCGCCGCAGCCGAGGTCCAGTACGTGGTGGCCGGGTTCAACCCATTGCTGGATGATTTCGAGGTCTGGTCTCATGCGCCAACCTCCCTGGCAACACGGTCCATGTAGGCCGTGAAGATGTCGGTGTATCTGGGTGTCGGGATCAGGAACGCATCGTGGCCCCAGGGCGCATCAATTTCCGCGTAGCTGACTTTCTTGCGGGCGGAGATCATGGCATTCACCATCTCTTCCGACCGTTCCGGCGAGAACCGCCAGTCGGTGCTGAATGACAGCACCAGGTATTCGCACTGTGCCGGTGCCAGGGCTTTTGACAGGTCGCCGCCGTGTTCGTAGGCCGGGTCGAAGTAGTCCAGGGCCCGGGTCATCAGCAGGTAGGTGTTGGCATCGAAGCTTTCGGAGAAACGCTCGCCCTGGTAGCGCAGGTAGCTTTCCACCTGGAATTCGGCATCGAAGCCGAACTTGTAGGCCTCTTCCCGCAGTTCCCGGCCAAATTTCTCACCCATGGACGCATCGGACAGGTAGGTAATGTGGCCGACCATGCGCGCCAGCATCAGCCCGCGGCGAGGTAGGACGTTGTGTTCGTAGTAGCGGCCTTCGTGGAATTCCCGGTCCGAGGTGATGGCCTGGCGGGCCACTTCGTTGAAGGCGATGTTCTGGGCGCTGAGCCGGGGGGTCGAGGCAATCACCACTGCATGCCGCACCCGCTCCGGGAAATCCAGGCTCCACTGCAAAGCCTGCATGCCGCCCAGGGAGCCGCCCACAACCGCCGCCCATTGCTGGATGCCGAGATGATCGGCCAGTCGGGCCTGGCTTTTTACCCAGTCTGCTACGGTAATAACCGGAAAGTCCGGGCCGTAGAGTTTGCCGGTGGACGGATTGACGGAACCGGGCCCGGTGCTACCGTGGCAGCCGCCAAGGTTGTTCAGGCTGACCACAAAGAAGCGGTTGGTATCTATCGGTTTGCCGGGGCCAATGCAGCTGTCCCACCAGCCGGGTTTGCGCTCTTCCACCGAATGATAGCCGGCGGCATGGTGGTGCCCGCTCAGGGCATGGCAAATCAGGATCGCGTTGCTCGCATCGGCATTCAGGGTGCCGTAGGTTTCCACCACCAGGTCGTAGTTCTCGAGGGACTGGCCGCAAGCCAGGTCGATCGGGGCGTTAAAATGGATGGTCTGCGGGCTGACAAGGCCAACGGAATCCGAGGGCAGGGAATCGGGCATGGGTGTGTTGAGTTCCTGATCCGGTCCACAAGGTTCTGGCCATAGGCCATGGGGTGCGCGGAAAAAACGCGCCAGCACTGCAGTTTAAAGGCGGGGGGTGGTTGCTGCAACCGGCGCGGTGCCGGCGAGCAAGGCCCGGAGCCCGGGGGTGCGTTGCCCGGGCTCCGGTATGTCAGACAGCGCCGGAAATATTGACCACCTTCTGCTGCAACAGGGTGGGGGCCGGCTTGCGGATTTGCCGCATCATGGCATCGGCCAGCTCCAGTTGTTTGCGCAGGTCGGCAATGGTGTGGTCCAGTCGCTCCCGTTCACTCCGGGTGTCGCGGTCGGTTCGCACCATGTCGCGCAGGCGGCGGATCTGGTGCTCCAGCAACTGCTTCTGCTCCATGGAGTACTGCATGATCGGCAGCAAGGCCTCATGGGGCCAGCGCTCCACGTCAGCTCGTACCCGGGCATGCAGGGTGCGGGCTTCACCCACCATCACGTTGAAGAACCGGCGAACCAGCAGGGATTGCTCGGTCAGCAGGTTCTTGGGGCTGACCCTGAACCGCCTGGCTTTCTTGCGTAATTCCCGCACTGCGATCACATGGCGGCCGGCCCGCAGGGGGATAGGCTCCAGGTGCCGTGCCCGGTTATCTTCGTTATAGCGGCGGTAGATGGCGCCAACCATTTTTTCCGCAAGGTGGCCCTCGCTGAGCAGGTTGGTCAGGTCGGCTTCCAGCAGCTCGAAGAAGTGATCCATCGCCGCATTCATGCCCGCGGTCGTCCAGCTTTTCGACATTTTCAGCCGCACCTGCGCGGCATGGGTTTCAAAGCGTTCCTCGCTCACCAGCTTGCGCAACATCTCGCCCTGGGAGTCCATCAGCCGCCGGGATGAGCGCAGGGTAATCAGCTTCTTGTAGTAGAAGTCGTAATCCTTGTGGGCCCGTTCGGCGAGCCGGGCAATGGAGGCCTTGTCTACGGTGGCGCCGGTACAGGCCGTGCGTTCCTCTTCCAGGGCCGACAGCCGGATTTGCATGGCCGCCTGGCTGTTCTGCAGCATCCCCAGGAGATCGTTGATCAGGTTCTGGGTGATCAGCTCTTCCTTGTGCATCAGTATGCGGCGGACAATCAGTTGCTCGAGCTGGTCGATGTTGGAGCGTTTAAACAGGGCATCGTCATTACGAATACGGCTGATCAGGCCCTGCTTGGCAGACAGCGGAATCACGTCCTGCTGGCGGATGCCCAGGTGGTCTGCGGTGTAGCCGCGCACCCGTTCGATGGCATCGTTGGTATGTTGCTCGCCCTGCAGGTCGTCCCAGAGTACGTCGATCTTGTTCAGTACCGCGAAGCGGCCGGCCCGGTGGTCGGCGTACTCGGTGTCGATGTGCTCGTTCCAGATCGCCATATCGCTGGCGGTTACGCCGGTGTCGGCACTGAGCACAAAGATAATGGCGTGGGCCCGGGGCAGCATGCTGATGGTCAGTTCCGGCTCGGAACCCAGTGCGTTCAGGCCCGGGGTATCGAGAATACGCAGGCCGCGCTCGAACAGCGGGTGGCGAATGCTGATCTGGGCGTTACGCCAGGCCGGTACCAGTACGTTGCCGGGGTTGCTGCGGTCGTGCTCCAGCATGTCTTCATCGAACCCGAGTTTACGGGCCTGCTGGGGCGTTACGCTCTTGGTGCGGGCAACTTCGGCCAGCACTTCTCGCATCACTTCGGGGTCGTGCTCGTCCAGGTCGTGCCTGACCCAGTGCTCCGGTTGCTTGCGCAGTTGCTGCAGGGAGAGTTCGCCGGTGCGGGTTTCGATCGGCAGCAACAGCAGGTAATTCTGGTTAGCGCTGCGGTCGTAGAACAGCTCGGTGGGGCACATGGTGGTGCGGCCCGCCTGGGACGGCAGCATGCGCTGGCCATAGCCGGAGAAGAACAGGGCATTGATCAGCTCGGTCTTGCCACGGGAGTATTCCCCGGCAAAGGCGATGGTCAGCTCATCTTCAATGAGCAGCTCCAGGCCGTTACGGATTCGGGTGCTGACGTCTTCGGAGAAAAGGTCGTTGTCCTGCAGCCACAGCCGGTAACGGCCGATCTGCCGGATGAGTTCCTTCTTCCAGTTATGATAGGCCTCAACCTGCTGCGACAGAGTTCCCTGCATTTTCATCGGTTTATCCTTCTGCGCGACTTCCGGGTGCTCTCAGATTAAATGCCGTTAATCATAACCGCTTTGCCGGTTTTTGGCGCCCGAACCTGTCGCGGATCAAGGCGGAAGGCCCGGGATGACAAAATAAAAAAGCCGGAAAATCAAAAGGTTGATCTTCCGGCTCTCAAAAAGTCTGCGTTCCGACTTTTGTGTAACAAAATGTATTTTCGAGACCTGTTTTACATCCCGAGGCCGATCGAGCCGAGGCCGGCAGCCACCTTCATGTGATCGATCACCACAGTAATCACGTTCAGGATCAGGAACACGATGATCGGAGACAGGTCCAGCCCGCCCATGGATGGCATCATGTTGCGCACAGGCCGCATTACCGGCTCGGTAATCTGCGCCACCAGCTGGATAGCCGGGTGACCGCTCTGGGGCGCAATCCAGCTCACCACAACCACCGCGATAACTGACCAGAAGTAGATCTTCACAATCAGGCTGAGCACGTTCAGCACCGCCCACACCAGCAGGGTGATGGGGTTGATGGCGGGAATGCCACCGTTCAGGGCGACCAGGATCAGGAAGAAAGTGATGGCCTGGATAATGACGGCCAGTACCAGCGCGGCGCCGTCAATGCCGCCCCAGCCGGGAATGAATCGGCGCAGGGGGCGCAGCGGCGGGTTGGTGGCCTTCACCACAAACTGGGAAATGGGGTTGTAGAAATCCGCCCGCGCCAGTTGCAGCAGAAAGCGCAGCAACACGATGGTCATGTAGAAGGTGGACGCGATCAGCAGGATGGTAATGACAATGTCTGCCAGCATGAAGCTGTGTCTCCGTTATCGGTTACTGTTTGTCTGCCAGTTCTTTGGACATTTCTTGCGAGCGTTCGAACGCGGCATTATAGGCTTTCTGCACCAGGTCTCGCATGCCGCCGTCTTCGAAGGTATTGATCGCCCGCTCCGTGGTGCCGCCGGGCGACATCACGTTGCGCTTGAGCTGGGCCGGGTCGTGCTCGCTGCGGGCAGCCATCTCGGCGGCTCCGGCCATGGTCTGGATAGCCAGCTCCCGGGCAGTTTTCGGGGCGATGCCGGCTTCGGTGGCGGCCGCTTCAAGCGCTTCGAGCATCAGGAAGAAGTAGGCCGGGCCACTGCCGGATAGCGCGGTTACGCCATGCAGTTGTTCTTCATCGTCTACCCACAGGGCAGAGCCGATGCTTTCAAATACCGACTGCACCATGGTTTTCTGTTCGGCTGTTACCGCCGCATTGGCGAACAGGCCGGCGGCGCCTTTGCCAACCAGTGAAGGCGTATTGGGCATTACCCGCACCAGGGGCAGGCCACCACCGAGCCAGCCGTCCAGGGTGTCAGACGTCAGGCCGGCGGCAATAGACACCATCAGCGGCCGGGTGTTCTGAACCACCGGGGCGATATCCCGGCAAACCTCGGCCATCACCTGGGGTTTCACCGCCAGCACCACCATGTCGGCCTGTTGGGCGCAGTGGCGGTTGTCGGTGGTCACGCTTACACCGAAGCGATCGCGCAGGGCCTGCAGGTGGCTGTCGTCGGGCGCGCTGACCCAGATGTTCCCGGCCTGGTAGCCGTTATCAAGCATGCCGCCAATGATGGCACTGGCCATATTGCCGGCACCGATAAAGGAAATGGTGGATGAGTTGCTCACGGTAAACTCCGGGCTTGGTCGATGGATTCGTTGATCCGGATGATAGCAGGAACCGGGCCGATCAGCTCAGGCTCTGTTTCTTCGCCCGGGCTCCGAACAGGGCGGTGCCTACCCGAACCCAGGTGGCGCCTTCGGCAATGGCCAGTTCCAGGTCGTCAGACATACCCATGGAAAGGGTATCCAGCGGGCCGGCGTCCGGGTGGTCCTGTTTCAGGTTTTTCAGGGAGCCGGCCAGTTTTCGGAAACTCAGCCGCAGCTCCGATTCCGGCTGGTCCGGGTCCGGAATGGCCATCAGCCCGCGCAGGCTGATGTTCGGCAGGTCACTGATTGCAGACACCAGCTCCGGCAGTTCGTCCAGCGTGCAGCCGGACTTGCTGTCTTCGTTATTGATGTTCACCTGCAGGCAAATGTTCAGGGCCGGCAAAGACTCCGGCCGCTGTTCGCTCAGCCGGCGCGCAATCTTCAGGCGATCCACGCTGTGTACCCAGGCAAAGGCCTCGGCAATCTGCCGGGTTTTGTTGGACTGGATAGGCCCGATGAAATGCCATTCGATGCCATCGAGGTCTTCCAGCGCACCGATCTTGTCGAGCGCTTCCTGAAGGTAGTTTTCACCGAAAGCCTGTTGGCCGGCTTCGAATGCGGCGCGCAGGTCTTCCGGTGGCCGGGTCTTGCTGACTGCCAACAGGCGCACACTGTCGGGGTCGCGCCCCGCCTTCAGTGTTGCTTTTTGTATGCGTCGGGTTACGCTCCCGATGTTGTCTGCTATGCTGCTCATAGTGTGAGTTTGCCGCTTCTGGACTAAAAGAAAAAGCCCTCCGAGGAATCCTATGGATATTACTGAACTGCTTGCCTTCTCGGCCAAACAGGGTGCGTCGGATTTGCACCTGTCTTCCGGTTTGCCCCCGATGATTCGTGTTGATGGCGATGTTCGTCGTATCAACCTTCCGCCCATGGAGCACAAAGAAGTGCACGGGCTGATCTACGACATCATGAACGACAAGCAGCGTAAGGATTACGAAGAGTTCCTGGAAACCGACTTCTCGTTCGAGGTGCCCGGCGTGGCCCGTTTCCGGGTTAACGCCTTCAACCAGAACCGCGGTGCCGGCGCAGTGTTCCGGACCATCCCCTCGAAGGTTCTGACTATGGAAGATCTGGGCATGGGCCAGGTTTTCAAGGATATCTCCTCGGTGCCCCGCGGCCTGGTGCTGGTCACCGGCCCCACCGGTTCCGGTAAGTCCACCACCCTTGCGGCGATGATGGACTACATCAACGACACCCGTTACGAGCACATCCTCACCATCGAGGACCCGATCGAATTCGTGCACGAATCCAAGAAGTGCCTGGTGAACCAGCGGGAAGTGCACCGGGACACCCTGGGCTTCAACGAAGCCCTGCGTTCGGCCCTGCGGGAAGACCCCGACATCATCCTGGTGGGCGAATTGCGGGACCTGGAAACCATCCGCCTGGCCCTGACCGCCGCCGAAACCGGCCACCTGGTATTCGGCACTTTGCACACCACCTCCGCGGCCAAGACCATTGACCGGGTGGTAGACGTATTCCCGGCGGAAGAAAAATCCATGGTTCGTTCCATGCTGTCGGAATCCCTGCAGGCGGTTATTTCCCAGACCCTGATGAAGAAAATGGGTGGCGGCCGGATTGCGGCCCACGAAATCATGATCGGTACCCCGGCTATCCGGAACCTGATCCGGGAAGACAAGATCGCCCAGATGTACTCGTCTATCCAGACCGGTGGCTCCATTGGCATGCAGACCCTGGACCAGTGCCTGGAGCGTTTGCTGCAGAAGGGCCTCATCTCTCGCGAACAGGCCCGTGCCAAGGCCAAGATGCCGGATAACTTCTGAGATAAATAGGTAGCAAGATGGAATTCGAAAAACTGTTGCGGTTGATGGTCGAGAAGGGTGGTTCAGACCTGTTCATTACAGCAGGCGTACCTCCCAGCATGAAAGTGAACGGCAAGGTTCTGCCGGTCACCAAGAACGCGCTGACACCGGAACAGACCCGCGAGCTGGTGTACGGCGCCATGAACGACAAGCAGCGCGCCGAATTCGACGAAAGCCACGAATGCAACTTTGCCATCAGCGCCCGGGGTATCGGCCGTTTCCGTGTGTCCGCCTTCTTCCAGCGCAACCTGTGCGGTATGGTGCTGCGGCGTATCGAAGTGAAGATCCCGCAGATTGACGACCTGGCGCTGCCGGAAATCGTCAAGGACCTGGCCATGACCAAGCGGGGCCTGATCATGTTTGTGGGTGCCACCGGTACCGGTAAGTCCACCTCGCTGGCGGCCATGCTGGGGCACCGTAACCGCAACAGTCGCGGCCATATTATTTCCATCGAAGACCCGATCGAATTCGTGCACCAGCACCAGGGTTGTATCGTGACCCAGCGGGAAGTGGGTATTGATACCGAAAGTTTCGAAGTGGCCCTGAAGAACACCCTGCGCCAGGCGCCGGACGTTATCCTGATCGGTGAGGTGCGTACCCGCCAGACCATGGAATACTCCGTGCAGTTCGCCGAAACCGGCCACCTGTGCCTGGCTACCCTGCACGCCAACAACGCCAACCAGGCCCTGGACCGGATTATCCAGTTCTTCCCGCCCGAGCAGCACAACCAGATCTGGATGGACCTGTCCCTGAACCTGAAGGCTATTGTGGCCCAGCAGCTGGTACCCACGCCGGACGGCAAAGGCCGGAAGGCCGTTATCGAGGTGCTGATCAACACCCCGCTGGTGGCTGACCTGATCCGTAAGGCAGAGGTGCACAAGCTTAAAGAGCTGATGGCGAAGTCGAACGAATCCGGCATGCAGACCTTCGACCAGGCCTTGTACCGTCTATACTCTGAAGGATCGATCACCTACGAAGATGCGCTGGCCCATGCTGACTCCGCCAACGACCTGCGTTTGATGATCAAACTGGGCGCGGATGCCCAGGGGGCTGACAAGCTGTCCTCTACCGTCGACAAACTCTCGATCCAGCACGATTAATTCCGCAGTACAAGGCCCCGGCCCGGGGCTTTGATTTAAGACAAAAGTCGTAGATGGTTAGCCTGTTGAATAAGTAGCTTTGGCATTTGAGGCCGTTGCCATGTGCTGCGTATACTCCGCGCGAAACTAATAAGGAGACACCATGCACAAGAACACCAATGCACTCGTAAAAGCAATTCGCTTTGCTACCCTGGCCGCTGTTGCGGCACCTGCCAGCGTAATGGCCGGTGGTTTCTCTCTGAACGAACAAAGCGCCAGCCAGATGGGCGTAGCCAACGCCGGCGCTGCCGCCAACCCCGAAAACGCTACCACCGTGCTGTTTAACCCGGCGGGCATGAGCCAGCTGTCTGGTACCAATATTTCTTTTGGTGCGGCGGTGTTGGATATTGATGCTGAGGCTAAGAGCTCGACTGTCCAGTCAACAGACGCGCTTGGTCAGCGGGGAGCATACACCGGTAATGGTGGTGACATTGCTGACCCTGCTGTGCTGCCAAACTTTTATCTGACCCACGAAATCAACGATTCCATTGATGTTGGGTTTGGCATCCACGCTCCTTATGGCCTGGCAGCAGATTACGAGAACGATTTTGCCGGTCGTTATCTGGCGGATAAGACTGAACTGACAGTGATCTCCTTTAGCCCGTCTATTGCTGTGAATAATGGCAAGGGGTTGTCCATGGGGGCAGCCATTAACATCATGTATGGTGAGGGCCGGTTGACGAAGTTTCAGGATGTTCGGGGTGCCGTGGTTCAGGCGCTGACAGGAGGTGCTGATCTGGGCACGTTGCCGGCTCTACAGCAGCAAGCGATTTTAGCGCAGGCAAATGGATTGGCTCAGGCCAATCCGGATACCTACTCGGATGTGGAAGGCGATGATATTGCCATTAATTTTCGGGTTGGCTTTTTATATGAATTATCAGAAGCAACTCAATTTGGTTTGACGGCACAGACTGGAACTGAATTCGAGCTTAAAGGTGATTTGGAAGTTAGCCAGTTTCCAGGTGTACTCGCTGGCTCTCCCACTCCGGTGACGTTCACGGAAAAGGCAGAAGTGCCGCTGGCGATCCCCGAGAGCCTCACAGTCGGTGTGCGCCACCAGCTGAACCCTGAGTTCACTCTGCTTGCCGGTGCAACCTATTCTCGTTGGAGTCGTTTTGAGGAGCTGGACGTATACAGTGCAGAAGGAGGAACTGGTCAGGTTTCTCAGGTTATCCAGCCCGCTGCCGGTGATCCTATTACCCACGTAACGGAAAAGTGGAACAATACCTGGCAGTTCAACCTTGGTGGTATCTGGCAAGCCAATGAAGCTTGGGCGTTCAAGGCAGGTTACGCTTTTGACGAATCACCGGTTAACGAGAACTTTGTGACAGCGCGTATTCCTTCCGAAGATCGCCACTGGCTGACTCTGGGAACTCAGTGGAAAGACGCGCAAAGCGGCTGGACTGTCGACGCGGCCATTGGCACTCTGATTTTCGTGGATGATGCGAATGTAGATGATCGTGAATACTCACATCAGCAGCCAGCCGTTCCATCTTCTAAGACTAACTACAAAGCCGAATACGACCTCAGCGCCTGGAGCGCCGCTATCGAGTTCAGCAAAGCGTTCTAATCAGCCCACCACCTGCCCCCGGTAGATCACTTTCCTCTGCCGGGGGCAGGGTTCCCCTTCTGAAGACCCCTTTACCTGCTGGCTTTCGGCAATCGGCTGTCCCCGGTACATTCGCGGCGCCACACGTTCCTCTTCCGTTTCTTCGTTCAGTTCCGGCACCCGTTGTTTCAGGGCTTGCCAGGTATACACCAGGTTCTTTGACCGGCTCTTGCCCGCATAGTTGGCCAGGTTTTGCGCCAGGTCTGCTTCGTTAAGGTGGAGTTTTACCCCGAACTCGGACTGGATCAGGCGCCGGCACTGGTGCACCAGCTTTAACAGGGAAGGGTCGAACAGCCAGTTGCGTTCAATGGTTGCGGAATTCATGGGAAGGCCTCGCATGGATGTCACTGCATCGGGTGTTATCCCGGACACCGGGACCGATGCAGCTTTTATGCCATGCGAGCGCCGGGTTAGTGGGCCTGGTCCCAGTTGTCGCCCACGCCGGCTTCCACCAGCAGCGGTACGTCCAGCTTTGCGGCGGCAGACATGCGCTTCACCAGTCCCTCGCGGACCTTCTCCACGGCGTCTTCCCGCACTTCGATGATCAGTTCATCGTGCACCTGCATGGTCATGCATGCGTCATTCTGGTGCTCGGCGTGCAGCCACTGGTCCACATCAATCATCGCCCGTTTGATGATGTCGGCGGCAGTGCCCTGCATGGGGGCGTTGATGGCGGTGCGTTCGGCGGCCTGTTGCATCTGCTTGTTACGGGCGTTGATCTCCGGCAGGTACAGCCGACGGCCAAACAGGGTTTCCACATAGCCGTCGTCGTGGGCCTGTTTGCGGATGTTATCCATGTAACGCAGCACGCCCGGGTAACGCTCGAAGTAGCGGTCGATGTATTCCTGCGCCACCTTTCTTTCCACGCCCAGCTGGCGGGCCAGGCCAAAGGCCGACATGCCGTAGATCAGGCCGAAGTTGATGGCCTTGGCGCTGCGGCGCTGGTCTGAACTGACTTCAATCAGGCTCACGCCGAATACTTCGGCGGCCGTGGCTTTGTGGATGTCTTCGCCATGCTCGAAGGCGGTCAGCAGGCCCTTGTCGCCGGAAAGATGCGCCATGATGCGCAGTTCAATCTGGGAATAGTCCGCTGCGAGTAGTTTGTAACCTTCCGGAGCAATAAAAGCCTGGCGGATGCGACGGCCTTCTTCGGTGCGGATGGGGATGTTCTGCAGGTTCGGTTCGGAGGACGACAGGCGCCCGGTGGCGGTGACCGCCTGGTGGTACGAGGTATGCACACGGCCGGTACGATGATGAATCAGCTCCGGCAGGGTGTCGGTGTAGGTTGATTTGAGCTTGCTCAGGCTGCGGTGTTCCACAATCAGCCGGGGCAGTTCGTGCTCGTGGGCCAGTTCCTGCAGCACAGGTTCGGCCGTGGATGGCGCGCCCTTCGGGGTTTTCTTGATCACCCGCAGGCCGAACTTGTCGTACAGAATCGCCTGCAGTTGCTTGGTGGAGCCCAGGTTGAAGCTTTCGCCGGCTACCTCGTGGGCTTCCTTCTCCAGCTCCGCCATGCGTTCGGCCAGCTCCTGGCTGTGCTGGCGCAGGGTGCTGGCGCTGATCAGGGTGCCCCTCTGCTCCATGCGCGACAGCACCGGCACCAGGGGCAGGTCGATGTCGCGGTAGACGGATTCCAGTTTGCCGGTTTCTTTCAGTTTCGGGCTCAGGGCCTGGTGCAGGCGCAGGGTGATGTCGGCGTCTTCGGCGGCGTAGGGCCCGGCCTTATTCAGGTCAATCTGGTTGAAGGTGAGCTGCTTGGCGCCCTTGCCGGCGATGGATTCGTAAGTGATGGTTTGTTCGCCCAGATACTCCCGGGCCAGGCTGTCCATATCGTGGCGGGTGGCTACTGAATTGAGCACGTAAGACTCCACCATGGTGTCGTCGCTGATGCCTTCCAGGTGGATGTCGTGGTTGGCCAGCACGTTCTTGTCGTACTTCAGGTTCTGGCCGATCTTCTTCTGCGCCGGGTCTTCCAGCAGCGGTTTGAACTGGGCCAGTACCTCGTCGCGGTCCAGCTGGTCCGGTGCGCCCATGTAGTCATGGCCCAGAGGCACATAGGCCGCTTCGCCCGGCTCGATGGCAAAGGAGACGCCGACAATTTCGGCGTCCATATAACGCAGGCTGGTGGTTTCGGTGTCGAAGGCGAACTGGTCGGCGGCTTTCAGGCGTTCCAGCCATTGGTCGAACTCGGCCTGCTCGGTGATCACCGAGTATTTTTTCTCAACGGCTTTGGCAGGCTCCGGCTCGGAGGCAGCGGCTTTCTTGTCGCTGGCAGAACCTGAGTTTTCCAGTTCGGCAATCCAGCTGCGGAATTCGTATTCTTTGAACAGCTCCAGCAGGCTGCCGTCATCCTGCTCCCGCTCGGTGAGGTCTTCCAGCCCGAATTCCAGCTCCACATCCAGGCGGATGGTGGCCAGTTCCCGGCTCAGGGGCAGGGTGTCGATAGCCTCGCGCAGGTATTCACCGATCTTGCCTTTGATTTCGCCGGCGTGTTCGATCAGGTTGTCCAGGTCGTTATAGGCCTGCAGCCATTTCACGGCGGTTTTCGGGCCGCATTTGTTCACGCCCGGGATGTTGTCCACCTTGTCGCCCACCAGGGCCAGGTAGTCGATGATCTGCTCTGGCGTTACGCCGAACTTCTCCACTACGCCGTCACGGTCCATGGCGGTTTCGGTCATGGTGTTGATCAGGGTAACGTGGTCGCTCACCAGCTGGGCCATGTCCTTGTCGCCGGTCGACACCACTACATCGATGCCCTTGCTGGTGGCTTCGTGGGCCAGGGTGCCGATCACATCGTCGGCTTCTACCCCGGGCACAATCAGCAGCGGCAGGCCCATAGCCCGCACAATGTTGTGGATCGGCTCGATCTGCATGGCCAGGTCTTCCGGCATGGGCGGCCGGTTGGCTTTGTACTCTTCGTACATGTCGTGCCGGAAGGTTTTGCCCTTGGCATCGAACACCACCACGACTTTCGATTCCGGGAAGTCCTGCTCCAGCCGCCGCAGCATGCTCACCACGCCTTTGATGGCGCCGGTGGGATGGTTCTTGCTGGTGGTGAGCGGGGGCAGGGCGTGGTAGGCACGGAACAGGTAGGAAGATCCGTCTACCAGAACCACGGGTGGGGTCTTTTTCTCAGTCATGTCAAAACGGGTCCGGATTCTGATTGAAGCGTGGGTTGGCTTGTGCAACTCTAGCCAGAAAGATGAACCAAAGGGTACCACGAAAATGAAACGAATCGCCTGTTCCGCCCTGTTGCTGGGCTGCTTCTGTGTGCCGGCTGTGGCCCAGGATGAGGGGGCCCTGGATGCCGTCCCGGTGGTCACGCCACAGGAGCCGCTGGTGATCTCCGATTACCAGCCGCCCGAGGGTGGCCCTGAGATTGTCATCCGCCCGGGTGAGAACGAAGTCTTCTACGAGTACCGGGTCAACGGCCAGCTTATGGAGATCAAGGTGGTGCCGGAAACCGGTCCTGAATACTACCTGGTGCCTGCCGATGGCGGCGGCTGGGTGCAGGATACCGATTCAGACCTGCTGGTTCCCAGCTGGGTAATCTTCCGTTGGTGATTACCTGAGCAGTTCTAGTATGAACATTCTAATTTTTGCCCGTAACCTGACCGTGAAAGTTACCAGAAGCCGGCTGTGCTGATCGCTGTAGTGCTGGCCGAAGTTGGAAAATCACGAACGTCTGAAACGTCAGGAGAGTCATCATGGGTAAACTTAAATCTTACCAGGAACAACTGCAGGACATCGTAGAGAAGGGCATCAACGCCGCGGAAGAGCAGCAGAAGAAGCTGGCCTCCAAGCCGTTCGACTACGCCGAGAAGCTGGAAGCGGAAGCCCGCGAGTACAGCGTGAAGAGCCTGCGCAAGCGTTATAACGGCTACTCCGAAACCCTGTTCGAGCAACTGCGCTCCCTGAACGGCCGTTTCGGTAACTTCGCGGCTGAGCTGGTTGCCAAGCTGGAGAAAGAAGCGGCTGAAAGTGCTGATGCCGTATCCGAAGCTGCTGAAGATGTGGCCGAGGCGGCCCAGGACGCCAAGAAGTCAGTCACCGCCAAGAAGCCGGCTGCCCGCAAAACTGCGGCACGTAAGCCTGCGGCCAAGAAAGAAACTGCCTCAGCCTGATTAAGGCCGGTAGTGTAAAAAGCAGAGGGCGCTCATTGAGCGCCCTCTGTTGTTTCCGGATCGGCATTTTCGCTTTCCGGGTTCAGGGGAATGGTTCGTTTTTCCCCGGTAATTTCTTCCAGCCTGAGAACGTCTTCCTCATAGGCCTTGCGCACTGATTCGATGTCTTGCTGCTGGGCTGAGATTTCCCGCTCCACCTCACGAATCTGGGCTTCCAGCCGGCGGATTTTCTCCAGCGTGGCTTCGGGGATTTCACGCCCCGCCCGCTCCATATCGGCGGCGCGGCTCTGTTCGTTATCCAGCTGCCCGGAAATCACGTTGATATTGCCGCGTTTCAGCTGGATCAGGCTGTTCATTTCCTGGATTTTCCGGCGCAGGGCCCGGATGGCCTGGTCCGGATGGCTGAAGCGCTTCAGCAATTGCCGGTCCAGCTCTTGCTGGGCCTCGAGCTGCCTCTGGCGCTCTTCTTCGGCTTGCCTGGCAGCTTCCCGCGCGGCGATTTCCTCGGCTGTCAGCGCCCGGGGTATGGTTTTCACAACCCGGCCGTTGTCGCTCAGGATCTCATAGCCGCGCTTGGTGGCTTCCTGGGGAATGGTATTGCCGATCACCAGTTGTCCGTTTTCGTCCGTGTAACGATACATGGTCGCCTGCGCGCCGGCAGAGGCCAGGAGCCCCAGGGCGACAAGACCGGCGAGAACCGGCGATGCGATCACACGGTGTTGCATTTATCAGACTCCGTAACGGTCCCGGTAGCTGGCTACGCTCTCCGCATGGCCGGCGAATTCCGGGTTGGACTTCAGGTAGTCCAGTACCTGTTCAAGGCGGATGATGCTGACGACCGGAATGCCGAATTCTTTTTCGACTTCCTGGATGGCCGAGAGTTCGCCATTACCTTTTTCCTGGCGGTCCAGGGCAATCAGTACGCCGGCCGGCTCGGCCCCGGCGGCCCGGATAATATCAATGGACTCCCGGATGGCGGTGCCTGCGGTGATTACATCATCCACAATCAGCACTTTACCCTGCAAGGGGGCGCCTACGATATTACCGCCTTCACCGTGATCTTTCTTCTCTTTACGGTTAAAGGCAAAAGGTTTGCTGTTACCGTCTGTTGCAAGGGCCATGGCGGTAACCGTAGCCAACGGAATGCCCTTATAGGCAGGCCCGAAAATGATGTCATAATCCAGTCCACTGCGTTCTATCGCGGCGGCATAGGCTTTGCTTAGTTGTAGCAGGTCGTCGCCGGTATTGAACAGTCCGGCATTGAAAAAGTACGGACTGGTGCGCCCGGATTTGAGGGTGAACTCTCCAAAACGCAGAACGTTCCGCTGGATGGCAAATTCGATAAATTTTTGCTGATAGTCATGCATGGCAAGGCTTCTGGCGGGATAGGATCTTTAATTAAAGCGTAAAACCGGTATCATACTACACAAACCGAATCAGGGAACACGTATGCGCGTAGTATCAATCAGCGTCAATGGCTTGGAGCAGGCTGTTGAGAAGGGCTTTTTTGACTGGCTGGCAGAGCAGGACGCTGATGTTGTCTGTGTTCAGGACCACCGGATGCGTGCCTACGAAGTTGAAGACAAAAACCTGATTCCGGAAGGGTATGAGGCCTACTTCATCGACGGCGAGCTGAACGAGCACGGCGGTGTCGGCATTTATACCCGTCACTTCCCGAAAGCCATCATGTACGGCTTTGCCAATGAGCAGGCCGACCGTGAAGGTCGCTTTATCCAGGCCGATTTCGACAAGGTATCCGTAGCCTGTGTTCTGGCGCCCTGTGCCCTGGGCCGCGAAGAAGAGCTGACTGGTGAAGACGATCTGACTGTTCTCGATCACAAAGACGAGTTCATGGAAGCCTTTGGCGTGCACATGCAGAAAACTCTGCGCAAGCGTCGTCAGTTTATCTTCTGTGCCAACCTGCAGACGGCTCACCATGTAACCGACGCCAGCCCTCTGTACCACAAGACGGATTTTTCCGGCTTCCTGCCCCATGAGCGTGCGTGGCTGGATCGTTTGTTCGATGAGATGGGCTGTATTGATGCATTCCGTGAGATCAACAAGCAGAGCAGCCAGTTTACCTGGTGGCCGGAGCAGACCGAGGGTTCCCGCAAGAAGGCCGGTATCCGGGTGGATTACCATTTGCTGACGCCGGGGATTCGCAAGACTATTCGCGATGGCTGGATTGATGACGGTACGCGGTTTTCTGACCACGCGCCGGTGATCATGGATTACGATATCGAAATCGGCTTCTAAGCTTTGAGATAGTCGGTCGCGTGTCTGGAGGGGGAAGCCTTTCCGGAACACGCTACAAGCACATCCCTGTGCGCTCGACTCCGGCCATCCCTGGCCGGAGACGGTTCCGGAAAGGCTTCCCCCTCCGAACCCGCTAGTTTTCAGTAGGCCGTCAGGCCTATGCGCTCAAAGCTTCTTTCTGCAGTTCAAACAACTGATTAATCGCTTTCCTTGCCAGCGCCAGCATGGCGTCCAGTTCTGTTTGTTCGAACGGTGCGCCTTCGGCCGTTCCCTGAATTTCGATGAAACCGCCCTGATCGGTCATGATTACGTTCATGTCGGTTTCGGCTTCGGAGTCTTCCGGGTAGTCCAGGTCGGCCACCGGGGTGCCCTTGAATACGCCTACGGAAATGGCGGCGACCATTTGCTTAAGCGGAGATTTTTTCAGGCGCTTATTCGCTACCAGGTGGTTCAGGGCGTCTACCAGGGCCACGCAGCCACCGGTGATTGCAGCAGTGCGGGTGCCGCCGTCCGCCTGGATGACGTCGCAGTCGATGGTGATGGTGTGTTCGCCCAGGGCTTCGAGGTCTACCGCGGCGCGCAGGCTGCGGCCGATCAGGCGCTGGATTTCTACGGTGCGGCCACCTTGTTTTCCGCGGGCGGCTTCGCGGCCCATGCGGCTGCCGGTGGAGCGGGGCAGCATGCCGTATTCGGCGGTGATCCAGCCTTTGCCTTCGCCGCGCAGGAAGGGCGGTACTTTGTTCTCTACCGAGGCGGTGCAGATAACCTTGGTGTCGCCGAACTCAACCAGCACCGAGCCTTCTGCGTGGCGGGTGTAGTTGCGGGTGATGCGGACGTCTCTGGGTTGCTCGGGCGTTCTGCCGCTTGGTCGCATAGTGTGTCCTGTTTTTTAAGATGAATGTCCGGCTGTTACCGGTCGGGCGTTTTGAAAGGGCTCCGAGTATAGCATTTGGTCGGGTTCGCTGCTCCGGGCGTTTGCCTGTTAAACTCGAAACTCTGTTGAACACGACTGGAGCCATTATGATCCGCAGCATGACTGCTTTTGCCCGCAAGGATACCCGGGGTGACTGGGGTACTCTCACCTGTGAGATCCGTACCGTAAACCATCGCTATCTGGAGCCGTCTTTCCGCCTGCCGGAGGCTTTCCGTGAACTGGAAAACCGGTTTCGGGAGGAGTTGCGCAAGCAGGGGCTGAAGCGGGGCAAGGTGGATATCTCCATGCGCCTGCAGTCGGTGGAGAGCGAGGTGCAGAGCTTCGAGATCAGCGATGAAATGGCCCAGGCGGTGAACGAGGCAGCCAACCACATTAACCGTATGCTGGATAACCCGGCCCACATCAACGCACTGGATATTCTCCGCTGGCCGGGGGTGATGTCGTTGCCGGAGAAGGATTACAGCGCGGCCAAGGAAGCGGCGGCGGGGCTGTTCGCGGAAACCGTCAAGGAGCTGATGACGGTTCGTGAACGGGAAGGTGAGCGCCTGCGGCCCCTGTTCGAGGACCGTCTGACCACCATGGGCAAGCTGGTGGCGGAAGTTCGGGAGAAAATGCCCCAGCTGCTGGCCGCCCAGGAGCAGAACCTTCGGGATCGCTTTGAGAAAGCCAGGGTAGAGCTGGACCCGGAGCGCGTGGCCCAGGAGATGGTCATGCTGGCCCAGAAAAGTGACGTGGCCGAAGAGCTGGACCGCCTGGATGCCCATATCAGCGAAGTCACCGACACCCTGCAAAACGACGATGCCATCGGCCGGCGCCTGGACTTCCTGATGCAGGAGCTGAACCGGGAAGCCAATACCCTGAGCAGCAAGAGCATCGATGCCGCCGTCACCCGCGCAGCGGTGGACTTAAAGGTGCTGATCGAGCAGATGCGGGAGCAGGTGCAGAACTTGGAGTGATTGACGGGCCGGGTTGAGCCGGCCCGCTTTGTTTTACTCCGCCGGTTTGATAGCCAGCAAATCCGTCCGCAAATGAGTTAGTACCTTCTCGGCGGTATTGCCGATCACCCTGGCGGCCAGTCCGGTCTTGCCGGTGGTGCCGATCACTATCATGTCGGCCTTGATTTTGTTGGCCACGCTGGGGATCACCTTCTGGGCCGGCCCGGATGCGATATGAACCTGCTCTGGCGCCAGGTGCCAGGTGTTACACAGGTGTTCAATGTGGGGCTTCAATGCCGCCTCCCGTTTGCGGGCGTGGGCAACCGGGTCGATGATGTCCAGGTCTGCCAGAATCACCGAGGTATGCAGGGCGTGCACCAGGTGCAGCTCTGTGCCCAGGGCTTTGGCTAGGTGCCAGGCCTGGTCGATAATCCGGTTGTTGAGGGCTTTTTTGACCGTTTTATCTGAGCTCAGGTCCACCGCAGCCAGGATCGGCCGGGCCTTGTTCCATTTCTGCTCGGCCACCAGCATCACCGGCGCCGGGCATTCCCGCAGCAGGTGCCAGTCCGTCGGGGTGTACAGGAAGGTTTCCGAGCGGTTTCCGGTTTTGACCACGGCGCCGATTTTCTCTTTCTGGCACTGGGCAATGACCCACAGGTGAATCTGCTTTTCCCAGACGGTTCGTGCGCTGATCTTCAGGTCGTTGCAGTCGGCCAGCGCCAGCATCTGTTCCAGCCATTTCTGGCGATGGTCCATCAGCGCCTTCTTGGCCCGGTTCTGTACCTCCGGATCGCCCGGCAGGGCGTCCAGGTAGTCATGCACGAACGCCACCACTTCCACACTGGCACCGGTTGCCCGGGCCAGTTCAACACCGCGGGTCAGTGCGGTCTGGTCTTTGTGTTGGGGGTCCATGATGATCAGCAGTTTGTCCATGTCGGTATCCGTCAGCTAACGTGGAATTTGTTCCAATACTATCAGCAGAAAGTCACCCGGGGTGCGGAGATAAGTCAAACCCCGTATAATTTGCCGCTTTCTGGCCATCCGTAGTGGCCGCAAACTGTTGTTCAGGAGTCATCACGCCATGAGTCAGGCCGGTGAGCAGGGTACCCTGTTTGTGATTTCCGCCCCTTCGGGCGCGGGTAAAACCAGCCTTGTGTCGGAAATGCTCCGCCAGGATTCCCGGCTGGGGGTTTCGGTGTCTCACACAACCCGCCCGATGAGGGAAGGTGAGCAGGAGGGGGTGAACTATCACTTCGTCAGCCGGGACGAGTTCGAGGCGATGATTGCCCGGGGTGACTTCCTGGAACATGCAGACGTTTTCGGCAACTACTATGGCACCTCGCAAGTATGGGTGCGGGAAACCCTGGCCACCGGGCAGGACGTCATCCTGGAAATTGACTGGCAGGGCGCTGAACAGGTGCGCCGGCTGATTCCTGAATGTGTGAGCATCTTTATTGTTCCGCCGTCGGCCGAGGTTCTGCGCCAGCGCCTGGTTGGCCGTGGTACGGACGCGCCAGACGTGGTGGAGCGCCGGCTTGCCGAGGCAGAAGAGGAGTGTTGCCACGCGGCAGAATTCGATTACCTGGTGGTGAACGACGATTTCAGTGTGGCGCTGGCTGATCTCCTGGCGATTGCGCGCAGCCACCGGCTGAAGATGGGCGTGCAGCAAGTTCGCCACGCCAGCCTGCTGTCGGGATTGTCTGGTCGCGGCTGATTGGCGTGCCGGCATGCATAGTGGCTTCCACTGTATACAAATTGAGCCGGTGCCAGTAAACTACGCGGTCTGCTAAATCAGTGATTCTTTTTGTTCGGGGAAGATAATGGCACGAGTTACCGTTGAAGATTGTCTGGAAAACGTAGATAACCGCTTCCAGCTGGTTATGCTGGCCACCAAGCGCGCCCGCCAGATTGCCACCAAGGGTGCTGAGCCGATGGTGCCGGAAGAGAACGACAAGCCCACGGTTATCGCCCTGCGCGAGATTGCCGAAGGCAAAGTGACTCGCGATCTGCTGACCGAAGACGACGAAGACTAAAATGCCCGCTTGCGGTTGTGCGTAGAATTACTGCCAACCGTTAAGATGCATTGAAATCTGACCGCGCGGTTTTATAGTGTATCTATAGAAATCCGCCGGAAGGACAACAAAAAAGCCCGGATGCATGCATTCGGGCTTTTTTGTCCCCGGTTTTCAGAGAAACATTGGAGGCGCGGTGTCGGTAGAGCCAACGGTTGAACATCTGGCCAGAGAGCTTAGCTCGTATCTGGATACCAATCGCATCAATCAGGTGCGACGGGCCTATTATTATGCCGAACAGGCCCACGAAGGGCAGATGCGCAAAAGCGGCGACCGTTACATCACCCACCCCCTGGCCGTAGCCGGCATCCTTGCCAACCTGAGGCTGGACCATCAGAGCCTGATGGCAGCCATGCTGCACGACGTTATCGAAGACACCGGTATCCCGAAAGATGCCCTGAGCGAACAGTTCGGTGAAGACGTGGCCGAACTGGTTGACGGCGTATCGAAACTGACCCAGATTGAATTCCGCTCCCGCGCCGAAGCCCAGGCCGAGAACTTCCAGAAAATGACTCTGGCCATGGCCAAGGACATCCGGGTGATCCTGGTAAAACTGGCAGACCGCCTGCACAACATGCGCACCCTGGGCCCCATGCCCTACGAAAAACGCCAGCGCATTGCCACTGAAACCCTCGATATCTACGCTCCCATTGCCAACCGCCTGGGTATGCATTCTATTTCTACCGAGCTGGAAGACCTGGGCTTTTCCTCGCTGTATCCGATGCGCTCCAAGTACATCTCGAAAGCGGTGGCCAAGCTGCGGGGCAGCCACAAGGAAATCATCGACGATATCCGGGGTAAACTGCAGGAAAAGCTGGAAGAGCGCGGCCTGCCGGGCCGGATACTGGGCCGGGAAAAACACCTGAACTCCATCTACAACAAGATGAAGTTCAAACAGAAATCTTTCCATGAAATCATGGATGTGTACGCCTTCCGCATCATCACCGATACGGAAGACGACTGTTACCGCATCCTGGGCGCCGTGCACAGCCTGTACAAGCCCCTGCCGGGCCGTTTCAAAGACTACATAGCCATGCCCAAGGCGAACGGCTACCAGTCGCTGCATACGACGTTGTTCGGCATGCATGTGAACATTGAAATCCAGATCCGTACCGAGGAAATGGAGCACATCGCCAACAATGGTATTGCTGCCCACTGGATGTACAAGAACGAGGAATCCGGCGTCACCAACATCAACCAGTCCCGTGTGGACCGCTGGGTGAAAGGGTTGATGGAAATGCGCGAGCGGGCCGACGACTCCATGGAGTTCATCGAACACGTGAAGGTCGACCTGTTCCCGGACGAAATCTACGTGTTCACTCCCAAAGGCCGGATTATGGAACTGCCCAGCGGGGCAACGCCGGTGGATTTCGCCTACGCCATTCATACTGATATCGGCAACGCCACGGTGGCCTGTCGTGTTAACCGCAACCTGGCCTCTCTGAGCCAGCCCCTGCAAAGCGGCCAGACGGTAGAAGTCATTACTGCACCGGGCGCCCGGCCCAATCCGGCCTGGCTCAGCTTTGTGGTAACCGGCAAGGCTCGCAGCAGCATTCGCCACGTACTCAAAACCCGCAAGCGGGCAGAATCCCTGGAGCTGGGCCGTACCCTGCTCAAGCGTTCCCTGAAAGGCTTTGGCGCCAAGCTTTCGGACATTACCGAAGTCCAGCGCCAGGCTGTGGTCAGCCATAACCAGGTGAACAGTTTTGATGACCTGGTCAGTGACATCGGCCTGGGTAATCGCATGGCTTACCTGGTGGCGCGGCAGCTGGTCAGTGGCGGTGAAGGGCTGGAAACCACCGCCAACCTGGAAAACGCCCCGGCCGAAAAGCAGGGCGCGGTGACTATTCGCGGAACCGAAGGCATGCTGGTGCGCTTTGCCAGTTGCTGCAAACCCATTCCGGGTGACCCGGTCGTGGGTATTATGGATTCCGGCAACGGGATGGTAATCCACTCCGACACCTGCTCCAGCCTGCCGGAAGACGACGAAGGGCGCGCCCGTCTGACCCACCTGAAGTGGGCTAAGGACATCACCGATGAGTTTTCGGTAGAGCTGCGGGTAGAACTGGAGCGCCAGCGCGGTGTGATTGCCGAAGTGGCCAACGCCGTGGCCATGGCCGACGGCAATATCGAACGCATCAATGTGGAAGACCAGAATGCCAGGTTCGGCATTGTCAGCCTGGTGGTGCACGTGAATGGCCGCCGGCACCTGGCCCGGGTGATGCGCCGGGTGCGCAATATCCGTGCGGTTACTCACATCAGCCGGGTTCGCCACTGAGTGCGACTTTAGCGTGGTTGACAGTCGCCACGTTGAAGGGAGAGGATTGGCGTTTTGAACGAGAGGAAAACGCAGGTCATGACCAATAAATCTGTTATCCAGACCGAAAACGCCCCGCAGGCGATTGGTACCTACTCCCAGGCAGTCAAAGCCGGAGATACCGTGTATCTGTCTGGCCAGATTCCCCTGGACCCTGAAACCATGGAAGTGGTGCCCGGTGACTTTGCCGCCAAGACCCGTCAGGTGTTCGAAAACCTGAAGGCTGTGTGCGAAGCCTCTGGTGGTGAACTGAAAGACATCGTAAAACTGAACATCTACATGACCGACCTGGCCAACTTCGCCACGGTGAACGAGATCATGGCCACCTACTTCCAGGAGCCGTACCCGGCCCGCGCCGCCGTAGGCGTGGCAGCGCTGCCGAAAGGCGTGCCGGTGGAAATGGAAGCGGTAATGGTGCTCAGCTGAGGTTGTTGATCATCTCCCGGTATCCCGCCTTGTAGTCGGGGTACCGGAACTCGAAACCGCTGGCCAGCAACCGCTGGTTGTTACACCGCTTACTCCCCGCACGTCCGCCCTTACGGGCACCCTCTACCGGATCTTTGCACGGCACCTGCTGCCGAACCCAGTTCACCACCTCATCCAGTCGCACCGGCTCGCAATCGCTGCCGATATACAGGTTTTCCAGCTCCTGGCCCTGCAATGCCTGCTGGCTCAGGTACGCGATGGCCCCGGCGGCATCCTGTTCATGAATCCGGTTGCTGAACGGTGCCGGTGGTTGCGGGTTCATCCGGCCTTCCAGAACTTCTTCCAGGAACCGCTGGCGGGTAGGGCCGTATATGCCGCTGAAGCGCACCACGGTAGCCGGGTGAATACTGTTCAGGGCCGTTTGCTCGCCCTGCAGAATATGCTGGCCGGTAAACCGGTCCGGTTCGGCAGGGCTGGTTTCATCCACCCAGCTGTCATCGTCCTGGGCGTACACGCTGGTGCTGCTGATGAAGAACAGGCGGGTCAGCGGGTTGTTGCCGATGGCATCCAGCAGGTTCTGCAGGCCAGCGACATAGGCGTTGTGGTAGCCCTCGCCATCATAGCTTGAAGGTGTCAGGCAGTAGATCACAATGTCCAGGTTGTCCGGCAGCTTGCCTTGCAGGGTTTCCGGCCGGGTGAGGTCTGCGCCGATCCCGGTAATTCCCGCCGGAACCTTGTCCGGATTGCGGCGTAAACCGTACACCTGGCCGGCGCCGGTCAGGGCCAGGGCAATGTCGCCACCAAGCTTGCCGCAGCCGGCCACCAGAATTCGTGCAGATGGGTTGCGATCTGTCATTGCCATAGACAATTTCAATCCTTATGCTTTGGCTGATAAAGTATGTGAAACGTCGACCTGATCGATCCGACCGGAGCTCACCATGACACTCACCGAGTTACGATACGTTGTTACGCTTGCCCGGGAAAGGCATTTTGGCCGCGCGGCCGAGCGTTGTCACGTCAGCCAGCCCACCCTCAGTGTGGCAGTTAAGAAGCTGGAAGACGAACTCGGTATTCCCCTGTTCGAACGCAGCAAAAGCAGCATCCGGGTAACCGAAACCGGGCAGCGCATTATCGAGCAGGCCCAGCGGGTGCTGGACCAGGTGGGCGTGATCAAAGACATGGCCCAGGACGGCAAGAACCAGCTGAACTCACCGCTGAAAGTGGGGGCCATCTACACCATCGGCCCCTACCTGTTCCCGCACCTGCTGCCGGAACTGCGCCGGGCGGCGCCGGAAATGCCGTTGTATATCGAAGAGAACTACACCGCCAACCTGCGCCAGAAGCTTCGCCATTCAGAGCTGGACGCTATCATCATCGCCTTGCCGTTCGAAGAGCCGGAAGTGGTCACCATGCCGCTGTACGACGAACCCTTCGTGGTATTGCTGCCGGCGGATCATCCGCTCACTTCAAAAGACGAGATAACCGCAGACGAACTGTCCCGTGAGCAATTGCTTCTTCTGGGCCCGGGCCACTGCTTCCGGGACCAGGTACTGGAATCCTGCCCGCCGCTGGTGGATGCCATTACCAAGCGGGCAGATGGTGACAAACCGGACCTGGTGACCGAAGGTAGCTCCCTGGAGACCATCCGCCACATGGTGGCATCCGGCCTGGGTATTACCGTGTTGCCGCTGTCTGCGGCCACCGGAATGAAATACCACGAAGATATCCTGGCGGTTCGCCCGTTTGCCGCGCCGGTGCCTTTCCGGACCGTGGCGTTGGCCTGGCGGGTAACCTTCCCGCGGCCCAAGGCCATTGATGTGCTGTCGCTGGCGGCCAGCCAGTGCCGGGTGATCGAAAAAGCCAAAACCGAAACGCCGGCGGTTGCCAAGGGCGCCTGAGTGCCACTATGACGTCACTGGAAGACATCTCCGTTACCCAGCTGAAGGGCGTAGGAAACGCCCTGGCCGGAACATTGGCAAAACTCGGCATCCATTCCGTACAGGACCTGCTGTTCCACCTTCCTCACCGCTATGAAGACCGCACCCGGGTAATCCCCATGGGCAGCCTGCGCATAGGCGATGTTGCGGTGGTGGAAGGGGAGGTCATGAAAACCGACCTGGTGATGGGGCGGCGCCGTAGCCTGCAGGTCACCCTGAGGGACAACAGCGGTTTTCTGGTGATGCGGTTTTTCCACTTCAATGCCGCCCAGCGTAACCAGCTGACCGAAGGCACCCGGGTACGTTGTTTTGGTGAAGTCCGCCCGGGCCGCGCCGGTTACGAGTTTTACCACCCCGAATACCAGGTGAACCCGCCGCCCATGCCGGCGGGTGACGAAGCCACGCTCACCCCGGTCTATCCGCTCACCGAAGGCATACAGCAGCCCCGGGTGCGCGGGCTGTGCCAGCAGGCGCTGCAGTACCTGGACCGTTACCCCATCAAAGACTGGTTGCCACCGGAACTGCTGGCGGACTACCAGCTGCCGGGCATTACCGAAGCCGTAAAACTGGTCCACAAGCCCCCGGCCGATGCCCCGGTACCCCAGTTGGTGGAAGGCCGGCACCCGGCACAGCAGCGGCTGGTGATGGAAGAGTTGCTGGCACACCAGCTCAGCCTGCTGCAGGTGCGGGAACAGATACAGGCGCGGCAGGCCTTACCCCTGCTGCCCGCCGGTGATCTGACCGAACGTTTTCTGGAAGAATTACCCTTCAGCCTGACCGGCGCCCAGCGCCAGGTGATGAAGGAAATCCGGCAGGACCTGAGCCAGCCATTGCCGATGTTGCGGCTGGTGCAGGGGGATGTCGGTTCCGGTAAAACCGTGGTGGCGGCCCTGGCCGCACTGCAGGCCATCGGAGCCGGTGCCCAGGTGGCCCTGATGGCGCCCACGGAAATCCTTGCCGAACAGCACTACAATAATTTCCGGGGCTGGCTGGAGCCTCTGGGCATCCGGTTGGCGTGGTTGTCTGGCAAGGTCAAAGGCAAGGCCCGGCAGGAGGCCCTGGAGGCGGTTGCCAGCGGCGAAGCCCGGGTAGCCATCGGCACCCACGCCCTGTTTCAGGATGAAGTAAAGTTCAACCGGCTGGCCCTGGTGATTGTGGATGAGCAGCATCGTTTCGGGGTTCACCAGCGCCTCGCCCTGCGGGAAAAAGGCGTAGGCGGCTCGCTGGCCCCGCACCAGCTGATCATGACCGCCACACCCATTCCCCGCACCCTGGCCATGAGCGCCTATGCTGACCTGGATACATCGGTGATCGACGAGCTGCCCCCCGGTCGTAAACCCATAGAGACCATCGTAGTGCCCGACAGCCGGCGTGACGATATTATTGAACGGGTACGGAGCGCCTGCCGGGAGGGGCGCCAGGCCTACTGGGTGTGTACACTGATTGAAGAATCCGAAGCCCTGCAGTGCCAGGCAGCTGAAGTGACGGCCCAGGAACTTTCCGAGCGCTTGTCGGATCTTAAAGTGGGCCTGGTGCATGGTCGCCTGAAAGCCCAGGAAAAAGCCGAAGTGATGGAGTGCTTCAAGAACGGCGAGCTGGACTTGCTGGTGGCCACAACCGTAATCGAGGTGGGGGTGGATGTGCCCAACGCATCGCTGATTATCATCGAGAACCCCGAACGGCTGGGCCTGGCCCAGCTACACCAGTTGCGTGGCCGGGTCGGCCGGGGCGACCAGGCCAGCTTTTGCGTACTTATGTACCACCCGCCGCTGTCGAATAATGGTAAAGCCCGACTGCAGGCCCTGCGGGACAGCCAGGACGGCTTCTTTATCGCCGAGAAAGACCTGGAAATCCGTGGCCCCGGCGAAGTGCTGGGCACCCGCCAGACCGGGCTGATGCAGTTCCGCCTGGCTGATTTCGAGCGAGACAAGGGCTGGATAGAGCCGGTCAAGGAAATGGCGCCGGCGCTGGTGAAGCAGCCCGGCGTGGCCGAAGCCCTGGTGCGCCGCTGGCTCGGCGAAAACACCCGCTACGGAGAGGTCTGACCATGCACTTCCCGGCCTCCAGCAAGTTCACCAGTCTGCGCATTCTGCAGCGCCTTGAAGACACCCTGGAGCTGCCGCCCTTGCCGGAAACCACCCAGCGCATCATGCGCCTTCGGTCAGACCCGAAAGCCGTCATGGGAGACCTGGTCGACATAGTGGAGAGCGACCCGGGCCTGGCCGCCCAGGTGGTGAGTTGGGCCTCGTCCTCCTTTTACGCCTCCGCCGGGCAGGTGCGTTCGGTGCACGATGCCATCTCCCGGGTACTGGGCTTCGATACCGTGATGAACCTGGCCATGGGCCTTGCCCTTGGCCGTACCCTCAAAGCGCCGCTGGATCAGCCCGAAGGCTACCGGGACTACTGGCAGCAAGCCACCTGGCAGGCCCAGTCTGCCGGAATCCTCGCCGGGATGATGCCGAGAACAAAGCGGCCCCTGTTCGGGCTGGCCTACCTGGCCGGTTTGCTGCACAACTTTGGCGACCTGGTGCTGGTGCAGGTGTTCCCGCCCTACCACGAGCAACTGATGCGCTGGCAGGGAGATAACCCGGCCGGTGACCGAGCGGCCCAGGAGCAGAAGCTGATGGGGTTCAGCCGGGAACAGATCGCCGCCCGCCTGTTGGAGAACTGGGGCATGCCCGATGAAGTGACCCTGGCGGTGCGGCACCAGGCGGATGCCGACTACAGCGGCCCTCATCATTACCTGGCCAGAATTGTCTGGCTGGGCCGGCAGTTGCTCACCGCCCGGGGCTTGATGCCGGGCCGGGCAGAGCCGGTGCCCCAGTCTGTTTTTGAAGAACTGGGCCTGAGCCGGCAAAGGGTAGAGCAGCAGTTTGATGCGCTGGTTCATAACCGGGACGGCATCATGGCCATGGCCGGAATGATGCCGCTGGCCCGGTAACTGCGGTTCAGTCGAACCGGTAATGGCGAATGGCGGTAGCCGCCTTGCGCACATCCTCGGCGTGCTGCCGTTCTACCGCGAAGCGTTCCTTGTCCATCTTCTGAACCAGCTTGGCATCCGTGGCCTTTCGGGCGCGGTGGGTGGGCATGTGCTGGATCTTGTCGTGCACTTCCTGAAACACCCGGTAGGGCGCCTGGTCCAGCAGTTCCGGGGCCACGTAATCCAGCAGGCCCTTCAGGCGCAGGCAGGCTTCAGAATGTTCCACCTGTCCTTCTTCCACCGCCAGGGCAATAATGCGGATGCTTTCGATCATCTCGTCGCGCCGCTTGGCCTGGAACTCTTCCGCCTTCTTCTGGCGCATCCGGTTTTCGTTCAGCACCCTGGATTGCCGCCAGATGTAGAACAGCAGAATCCCGATCACCACCAGCCCGACAACAATAAACGACAGTTGCAGTCCTCTGGGCATTGTTGAACCTCGTATCAATGAATGGCGAGGCCTGCCCGGTTGGTCAGGCCTGTTTGCTTCGGGCGCCAGTTTGCCAGACTTTCACTTCCACTGCCTGCCCGTTCAGTACCGATGTGCCAGAAACCGGGTCGGTTTCGGTGTCGTCCAGGAGATCGTTGATGCTGGCACCGGCGTGGGCGCTGGCAATGGACTGCCCTGTGCCGGGCCGGCTGTGGCCCCAGCCGTGGGGAATGGACACCACCCCGGGCATGATATCGTCAGACACCTCCAGCGGAAGCACCACGGCCCTGCCGTCTTTCTGCACCTGTACCTGCGCGCCGTCTTCGAGCTTGCGATTTTGGGCATCTTCCGGGTGCATGATCACCGTACAGCGGCTTTTGCCTTTCACCAGCCGCTGGCTGTTGTGCATCCAGGAGTTGTTGCTGCGTACATGGCGACGGCCGATAAGCTGCAGGCTGGCGCTGGCTTCAGGCTGGTCCAGCAGGGCCTGAAGGCGCTCCACATCCGCCAGGTAGCGGCGCGGCGCCAGGTTGATCTTGCCATCCCGGGTAAACAGCCGTTGGGGCAGGGTGGGTTGCAGAGGGCCAAGGTCCACCCCGCTGGGGGATTTCTTCAGGGCGGACAGTGACAGCCCCTTGGGCATGTGCTGCCACTGCGGGTTCAGCGGGCTGAGCCGTGCCAGACCTTTGAGGGGGTGGCGTTCCGGCAGGATGCCGAGCACCTTGTCCAGCACCGGCTTGATCACACCGCCCACCCGGCCCGGGTTGGCGCCGCAGGGGCCGGTGCGCAGCAGCACATCCAGGATCGGGTCTGGCCCCAGCTTCTTGAACGCCTGCCAGCCCAGTTCCGCCTGCAATGGCAACTTCCCGCCCTTGCGCTGCCGCTCAAGGCGGTGGGCCAGTTCCAGGTTGATCTGCCAGTCGTGGCGGCTGTCCGGTGCCGGTTCGAACAGGGCTTCGCTGTACTTGGCCTGGTTGCGTACTGCCATCATGCTGAAAATCAGGTCGTAGTGGCTGCGCTCCAGCGCCGCTGTGGGCGGCAGAATTACATCGGCATGGCGGGTGGTTTCATTCAGGTAGTAATCCACCGACACCATGAAATCCAGCCCGGCCAGGGCTTCATCCAGGCGCTGACCATTGGGGTTCGACAGCACCGGATTGCCGGCCACGGTTACAAAGGCGCGAATTTGCCCCTCGCCCGGGGTCAGGATTTCATCGGCCATGGTGCTGGACGGGTATTCACCGCCAAATTCCGGCAACTTGCGCACCCGGCTGTAACGGTTGCCGAAGTGGCCGGCCTGGCCCACCAGAGCGCCCAGCGCTACCAGGTCCACCGCAGGTTGGGTAAACATCACCCCGCCCGGGGCATCCAGCTTGCCGGTCAGGATATTCAGGCAGTAAGCCAGCCAGGTGGTGGTGCCACCAAAGGCCTGGGTGCTGGTCCCCATTCGGGTGTGCAGGGCTGCCCTTGGCGTGGTGGCAAGCTGCCGTGCCAGGCCGCGAATGGTGTCGGCGCTGATGCCGGTATGGCTTGCGACGGCTTCCGGCGTAAAGCTCAGGGCAGCCAGCTGCAGCAGGTCCTGGTCTTTCACCAGCCCGGTAGCCGCGCCGGTACTGACCAGGTTCTCTGCAAACAGCGTGTGCACCATGGCCATCAGCAGCAGGGCATCGGTGCCCGGGCGGATAAAATGGAAATCATCGGCAATGCGGGCGGTTTCCGTGCGGCGCGGGTCGATGACGACCAGCTTGCCGCCACGTTTCCTGAGCTCCTTCACCCGCCCCCGGAAATCCGGCACCGTCATCAGGCTGCCGTTGGAGGCCATGGGGTTGCCACCGATACAGATAAACAGGTCAGTGCGGTCGATATCCGGAATGGGGAACAGCACCTGGTGCCCGAACATCTCCAGGCTGGCCAGCATATGGGGCAGCTGGTCGTTCGAGGTGGCAGAAAAGCGGTTCTGGCTGCCTATGGCCCGCAGCAGCGGCGTAATGGTCATGGCGGCGCCGTGGTTGTGCACATTGGGGTTGCCCAGATACACCCCGATACTGTTTCGGCCGTGGGCCTTGCGCACCTCATGCAGCCGCCGGGCGACCAGGTCGAAGGCCTCGTCCCAGCTCATTTCTTCCCAGCCGGTGGCGGTTTTGCGAACCGGCCGGCGCAGCCGTTCCGGGTCTTCATGCAGGTCCTGCAGCGCCACCGCCTTCGGGCAGATATGGCCCCGGCTGAGCGGGTCGTTGTCGTCGCCTTTGATAGCGGCAACCTTGCCGTTCTGAACCTCGATAGCCACGCCACACATGGCTTCGCAAAGGTGGCAGGTGCGGTAGTGGGTGCCGTTGTGCATAAGGATTCTCCGGAACTCTTGTTTTTAGGTTTCAAATTGAAACCAGATTATCAGGAAACGAACCGCGATGGGAAAAGGGTTTTTGTAAATGTGACCCGATAAGCCCGACAAAAAAGGCCAGCCCGAAGGCTGGCCTGAGGAGGGTCCGTATTACCTGGTTAACTTACTGAGCGGTTTGCTGCTCGTATTGGGCCGGCAGGTCTTTTACCGGGTTGGAGATGAAGTTTAGGTAGACGCCGTTTTCGGGAATGAACAGCGGGATTTCAATGTCGCCAGCCGGCACAGATTCAGTTGTTGAGTCACAGAAATCCAGTACGTTAAGGAAGTCCAAGGCGCAGGCGAATTCACGAAGCGACTCTTCCGGATCTTTCAGGAAGTTGAGGAAATCGGAAATAACAGGCGCGTCGACCGTGACGCTGACGGTTATGTCTGCAGGTATTCGAGGGGCGACGTTACGTTGCTCAATCTGCATCCTGCCATCATCGAAGAACACAATGTCGCCCTCAAGATCCAGAGTGAACGGATAGCTATAAAGGTTGTGCTGAAGGAGGCCCTCGATCGGCAGGTGCAGGTTGGGAGCATCCAAAGTTAATGCTGCCTCGGTCTTGAAGGTGGGTTGTCCATTTTCTCCCTCGATGATCATGCCTTCGACCAAGCCGAGTGGGTTGTCATCAGCTCTATCCTCAGGCGCTGCATAGGTCATCCTGAGAATTTGTGGCCCGGTGGCCTGCTCTCCAAGCGGAGTCAGATAAACACTGGCTGATGTGGTTGCCAGCATGGTGGGATACAGAAGTACCCTGATGCCCTCCTGTCCTGTTTCTTCGTCAATGGCAGGGCCGATTACTTCGGTATTCAAGCCATAAGTCTGATAAATGAACTTATTCATCGGGCAGTCATCACCGTTAGCATCACAACCAATGCGGGCAGGAATGATGCCGCTGTCGCCGCCAAGCAGTCTTGCGTCGTCTCTCAGGGCTAACTTAGCAGCGTTTGCGGAGGGCATATACTCGCCATTTTCATCCGGGGCGCCATGGTTAAATGGCTCCAGACAGCTAAGACCTTCTGGGTCATCACAGTCAATTTCATAGTTGGAGTTGGTGTCGCGAACCGGAAGGTTTCGTAGCGGCGTGAATACGGTACTTACCGCATCTGTTCCCCGGAAGTAAATGGCCATGTCTGGACCGCCTACATCCTCAGGATCTACCAGCAGATCGGTTTGTAGGGCCAGGCCATTATCACCTTCCGCACAGATTACACCGTCGCTGCAGGAACCATCCTGTTGAGATTTCATGGTGTAACGGTAGAAAACTCCTTCTTCCTTTGACCAAGGCTGGTCCGGGTAGAAACGGATGCGCTGGTTGTTCTTTTCCAGGCGGCCAGCCACGATTTCGCCCTCACCAACGGGGGTGTCAGACCCTGTAACCTTTTCAACGATGAAGGTTTGGTCGTTGATCGAGTCGAGGTTCATGGACTGCGAGAATACAACTACAATCGGGCGATCCTCAGGCAATGTCGTCAGAGGTAGTTGCTGTCCCAAGGGACCGTCGGGAGCCGAATCCAGACACTGGCCATGGGTTGGTGGATTGGCAGTAAGGTCTACGCCCGTGGTTACGCAAGGGAAACCAGGATAGGTTGTCAGCGCAATAGGGGAGCGGGAATTAAAGTTCTCAGAATTCTCCCCCAGATCTTCCATCACAAACGAGCGGGTCAGCGAGACAGGGTTGCCAGCAAGGTCGGTTACACCATTTACGCTGATATCGTATGTGGTGCCGTGTTTCAGGCCACCCGCGGGGTTCAGTGCGAGAGCTGTGCCATCTAGGTCGAAAGCAAAATCAACGGCGGCACTTGTGTCTGCAGAAGTAGCCGTCAAAGAGACGTTATCTTTAATAGAAGCCGGATCCAGCGGCTCATCAAAGAGCAAAATCACCGGGTCACCCGGCCGCTGCATGGACTGACGAGTAGCCGGAATGGCATCTTCCGCGCCCGGCATCCAGCTCACCAGTTGTGGCGGCGTGGTGTCCAGGTCACGCAGCCAGTCGTCTTCCGCATCCAGTGCCGAGTTTACGTCGGTGGCGGCTTTCAGCTGGAAGGCGATAGTAGAGTCGGTAAACTCCTGGCCCAGCAGGTTGGGTTCAACCATGCCAATGGCGTCGATGGTCAGTACGCCGTTCTGAACCAGGGCGATACCCCGAAGTTCCACGCCCATCAGATCCTGGGACAGCGCAGCGTTCGGCTGTGCTTCCTCGGTGTTCATGGATACATCCATAAACAGGGTGATGTGCCGCGGAGCGTTCAGGTCGTCGGTGTAGGGGTTGGGGCTCATGTAGCCGGAGGCATCCGACAGCATGGTTACCTTGATGGTTCCGGTCTGCTGTTTGCCGCCGGTTGCGGCATCCAGTACCTGTACCTTGCCACCCACTTTTACGTTCAGGCTGGTGCTTTCCAGCACGCTGCCTTTCGGAATCCGCAGTGGCAACGCTTCATTCGCTTCAAAGCTTGGTGAGTAAGCCAGTTCAGCAAACAGCGAGCCGGTTTGCTGGGAGGAGTCGGTTACGCCCTGCAGAACAGAGTTCAGAACAACCCCGTTTACCGCTTCGTCATTCAGCACGGACTTAATAGCGCCACCGTTGGAGTCCACAGCTTGCTGTTCCAGCATCACCGTCGGGCCTGTGTCTCGCGGCGTGTAGTTGTATTCAGCGGAGAAGCGGTTGTCTTCTGCGCTGTTGGTCAGGCTGGCCAGGTTGCTGAGCTTCAGGGTGTAGGTTTCACCGGCCGCCAGAATGTCTTCCTTACTGCCGCAACGTTCCGCCACGCAGGGGTCGACGGTGATGCGGTTACCTTTTACCAGCACGGTGGCCGGCACGGCTTCACCATTCTGGTCCAGCAGTTCGATGCTGCCACCCAGCTGTTCCCACTCCGGATGAACCGGTTGGGTCATGGCCAGCCGGAACGTGGAGAAGTTCATGGCCTGGAAAGCGCTGCCATTAGCCGGCACCTGCCAGGCTACACCGAACTGGTCGGAAGTAGTGCCCAGGCTTGCAACGCCGCTGAACTCGGCACGGGTATTGAACTGTATGCCATCTTCGCCAACGGCATTTGGTGTGCCGATAATCCGGCCACCTTCAGCTGCGAGGGGTTCACTGAAGCTGACATTGAAGTCGCTGCCGCTTGTCAGGGCAGTTGCGGGTTCCAGCTTATCTTCGGGCCGTTCACGCCGTTCTGCATGCGAATGGTGTCGCTATCAAATGCATCGCCGAGCTCGGACCAGTTCTGCTGCTCCACGCTACCACCTACGCGCCATCCGTCACCGGCGTACTGCATACCGGCGACATAGGTTTCCGGCTGGAAGGAGTCGATCGTGGAAACCGCCAGGCTAAGGCCCGGGTCCGGAATGGTCTGGGTAACGATGATGTTGGAGTCTACCGTGGTGGAAGCGGAAGACTTGGTGCGGTAAGCAAAGGCCGCTTCCCAGCCGTCCAGGAAGCAATCGTTTTCAGGGCAGAAGGTGCTGCCGAAATCTACGGTGGTGCCCAGAATCGTCTTCATGGCGGGCTCTGCGTTCACCGCCAGGCGTTCGCGGCTGGTTTCGCCGCCCAGTGTGGATACCGCATCCAGCTGCGCCGTAGCATCTAGGGTCACCCGCACCGACAGGCCAGCAGAAATGCCGCGCCACAGCGGCGTAGCGCCACCCACGTTCAGGAACAGCGGCTCTTTACCATATTGCAGGAACTGGCCGTTCTCGGAGGTTTGGGAGTTGAACGCCAGCATTTCCTTACCGTACTTCTCCACACCGGCAATAAAGCCCAGGTAAATGGGGTGCTTGAAGCGGGTGAGGGAGCCCAGGTTGGTTTTCATGCCGATCAGCACGTGCTGGCTGGGGGAGTTGGCCAGTACATCGCCGTTGGCATTGGGGTTGGCGGAACGCAGTTCCTGCTCGGCGTGCAGGATGCCGGTTGTCAGCTCACCCCGGGTGTCCTTGGTGAGAGACGCGGGGTTGTAGTAGGTGGCGGATACCTGGTCGTTGAACATGGACAGCGACTGGGCGGTTGCCACATCTATGGGCATTACGCCGTAAGTGGTGCCCAGGTTGCCCATGCTCGCCGAGGCGTTCATGGTAAGGCTGGCGGAAACTGCTGCAACTGCTAGGGACACTGCCCGTACGGAAAATCGGGGAGAGGGGACCATTGATACACTCCGTTCGCTCGTTATTGTTGTATTCAAACCTGACACCCTGCGCCATCGCGGACCTCGGGTTTGGCTACATTGGTTCAGTGGCAAGTGTATTGGGCTTGTCCGATGAGGACTTTGGCATTTTTGACACAGGTCAGTGTCGGTAAAACCACGTAGTGCTAGCCCGTGACTTCAAGTTAGCGCTAAGCCATTGAAATAACAGGTGTCAGGTGTGATTTTTTGTAGCGTAATGTTTCTTTGGCGGGGTAAAAAGAAAAGGATAAATTGTGTTGTTTGATAAATGTGACGGGGTGTTATGTGGCGTAATAGGCGGGTAAAAACCTGTGCCGGGGTGCTATGTAAAGTTTCCCGACACAGGCTTTTGGTTACTTCTGCAGTTTGCGGCGTGAGGCGATCAGGCCGGCAAGACCCAGGCCGAACAGGGCCAGGGTACCGGGTTCGGGGACGGTGGTGGTGTCACCGCTGAACTCGGTCAGGTGACTGAGCTGCAGCTCTTCCAGCTTGTTGGCGCCGAAGTAATCCAGCAGGTTGAACACGCCCCAGTCCATGTGCGTAAACCGCTGAAGGTTGCCACCCATTCCACGTGAAGCCTGCCACCCGGACCGGAGCAAGGCTGCCACCCATCGGAGCGTAGCGACGCGGGGTTTCTCTTCTTACTCCGAAGTCTCAGTGCCCG
>NZ_JAJSPB010000016.1:0-89233 GCF_021282325.1 Marinobacter sp. G11 | reverse complement strand
ACGACGACGTTTTTGGTAGGGCTTGTTTACGCTTATGTTGGTCATGTTAAGTGTCCACTTAAAAATAAGTGGACACTATCCTGACGGCCGCAGCGCCTGGCTCAAGATGGGTTTACCGGACGGTTACTGCTCATCTACTTTTCTGGCGCGATCTTCAAGTTGGGCGCGTCTGCCCCAGTCAGGATCACCCTTGGTAATGCGAAGCACGACGCCAACAGATTTCTTACCAAGAAGCCGCTTGAGCCAGGTTGTACCGCCGCGCACCGCATGAACGGCGGCTTCGATGGGCTCGCCCTTGAGCAATGCATCCGCATCCCGCGCGTCCGAAGGAAGCCAGCCTATTTGCTCCCCAGATTGCGTAAGGACTTTGACTGCCCATCTATCGTGCTGATTTGTCGGGTCGGCCTTGAGTTGAACCGGTTCGTTGGTTCGCATGCGGCGAATGATGTCTTGGCGCGATGTGCCATCATCGTTGTCGTGGCTCTCGCCACGCACGCCAACAAGAAATGTTCGGCTCATGGTTCGGGTTCTCGGAATGCTCGGTTGTGCCGCCTAACGCTTTTGTTCAGCGGCAGCTTTTGCGCAGCGAAGCGAAGAAAAAGCTGTCCGGTGGAGGGCCGCCAGGCCCGGAACGAACTGGAACTATTTGTTACGTGCTAACTGCTCCACCTCTTGTACAAAATCAACAACCTGCTGTCTGCTTGCCCCACGAAATGGCAGATAACAGACTGCCGTCTTAAAGATGATTAGCGCGTATCCGTGACCGATCTCCGAGCCCACGAATTGTGAAGGCCTCCAACTTTTACAACCCTCATCAGAGTTTTTTTGTATGAGGCCGTCCTCAATGCTGTACTGATACTTCGTGCCCCGACTCAGCACGATTTCGCTGAGGCCTGCGCTATGAAAGCCACTTACTCTATTGGTAAAAACGTACCAAATAACCAAGCCTATTGCCGCCAAAATTCCGGTTGCAGTCAGACCTCCAAACAAAAGCGAAGTTGCGCTATTCAAGATTATTGGCAAAGAGGCTGACCAAAGTAAGGCAGTCGTTATCAAAAAACCATATCTCCAAGCCGGAGCCTTTCTGACCTTTAAAGACCCCTCTTCGTTTTTTTCTAACGGGTCTAGCTCGATTTCCAACATACTCACACGTAACAGTGAATTCTACGAACGAGTTCGTATATCCCGCGTTCGTATAACTCCAACCCAAACGCGCCCGAAATTCTTAATTTTTCCAATAAAAAACAAAAGCATGAGAGCAATCCACCACGGCTACCGCCGGAGTTATACGCCCTCAACAGAGCCACTCCTGCTCTTATCCTGGGGCGTATAACTCCGCCCTTTTAACTTTTACTTTTTAACCATATCAGAAGGTTACGAATAATTCTTTGGGATTTTCCGGAGTTTTGCGAACGCGTTCGTATAACTCCGTCGAAATTTCTCGGTTGACTTCACCTGAAATTATTTTACTGTACGCATATACAGCTTAAGGAGTACTAAGGATATGGATATCCCCGCCCCCATCCCGGCCCAGCCAACCCGGTTTCTGGATCGGCTTCGGAGCTTTATCCGGCTGCGAGGCTTGGCCTACAAAACCGAGCAAACCTATGTCTTCTGGATCAAGCGCTTTATCCGGTTTCATGGCCGAAAGCACCCAGAAACCATGGGCTCTGGTGAGGTAGAAGCATTTTTGTCTCACCTGGTACTGCAGGCAAATGTCAGCGTGGCTACCCAGCGAGTAGCTCTGAATGCTCTGATCTTTTTATATCGCGAGTTTTTGGGGGCGCCCCTGGAAGAACTCCAATATGAGCCAGCCAGAAAACCCAAGAAGCTGCCCGTCGTATTCAGCCCGGACGAAGCCACGCGGGCGATTGCGAACCTGGAAGGCGAGTACAAACTGATCGCCATGCTGATTTACGGGGCGGGTTTACGAATCAGTGAAGCGCTTCGGCTCCGGATAAAGGACATCGATTTCGGAATGCAGCAGTTAATTGTCCGGGAAGGGAAAGGCGGTAAAGACAGGATCACACTGCTGCCAGAACGGCTGATTGAGCCTCTTCAGAAGCAAATCCACTCAACTCTTCTGCAGCATCAGGTGGATATGGGGCCACGACTTTAGTGTGCGCAGCCCGGTAGACGAGGTTTTTTAATAAAGCTCGTCTGTTCTGGCCGCCATGATAAAGTCATTTTTATGCAACCCACCGATTTTGTGGGTCCACCAGCGCACGGTGGCTTTGCCCCACTCCAGCAAAATCGCCGGGTGATGGTTTTCCGCTTCGGCCAGGTCCGCCACTTTGTTGGTGAAGGCCTGTGCTTCCACAAAGTTTTTGAAGGTGAATACCCGGCGTAACTGTTCCTCGCCATCTACCATCACGTCTTCCCAGTCGGGGATGGCGCTCAGCAGCTCCTGTTTCTCCTGGCCGGTCACTTTGGGGGCGTCTGCGCGGCAGGCTTCACAGGCTTGTTGGCTTAGTTTTGTCATGGCTGGTTCCTCCTTGTCGGGTTGCTGTGTTCAGCGTGGGTGTCGTGCCCGGTTTTATCAAGTTGGTAGTTGAAATTCCGCCCTCACAAGAATACTGTATATATAAACAGTATTCGGATGATTTCCCATGAGCGAATTACTCAGCAGCCTTCTGCAAGATGCCCGTATCTGGCAGGGCCATAAGCACAGAAAGACCACCCAGCCGGCGGAGTCGACGGGCTATCAGGTGCTGGATAACCAGCTGGGCGGTCTGGGCTGGCCGCGGGGTGCGTTGAGTGAGTGCCTGCTCGACACCTGCGGCATTGGCGAGTTGCACCTGGTACTGCCGCTGATGCAACGGATATCCGCCGCCGGCAAAACCATTTTCTGGCTGAACCCGCCGCACACGCCTTACGCTCCCGCACTCGCCCGTGAAGGGGTGGATCTGGACCACCTGGTGATGATCAACACACGGGATCAGGGGGACTTTTTATGGACCATGGAAAACTGCCTGCGCTCCCCGGTTACCGGGCTGGTGCTGGCCTGGCCGGGCAAGCTCGCCAGCCGGGATGTCCGGCGCCTGCAACTGGCGTCAGAAGCCGGCGGCAATGTGTGTGTGTTATTCCGTAGCCGCCGGCTTTCAGACCAGAACTCTCCGGCAGCCTTACGGCTCGAACTGGTGCCCGGTGAACATCAGGAACTCAAGGTAAACATTATCAAACGCCGCGGTAGCTGGCCGGGGCAGCGTTGTTCCATTGCTCTCGGGCACCGGGCCAACATTGCTGTTCAGGATTCCTCCCGCGTCGTTCAGGGGCCCTGGCCCGAGGCCCGGGGGTAGCCCTGTGCTCTGGCTTTACCTGCACTTCCCTCACCTGTTGCTGGACCACGTCCGCCGCAGCCAGAATGCCACGGGCGCCCTGGCGATTGTAGACGGTGCCGGGCAAGGCGTTGTTCAGGCCTGCCCCACCGCCCGGGACCTGGGTATTACCCCGGGTATGCGCCTGAAAACAGCTCTCGGCCTGGCTCCGGATCTCAACATACTGCGGGCAGATGCAAAACAGGAGGCCTGGTTGCTGGAGGACCAGGCCCGCTGGCTGTACCACTATGCCGCACACATCAACCTGGCACCGCCGGATGGCCTCTGGGCAGAAGTCAGCAGCCTGCAGAAGCTGTACGGCGGTTTGCCGGCCATCTGGCAAACGGTGGAACAGGCGTTAACCGAACGCCAGCTCACGGCCTGGGTGGCTATTGGCCACACGCCTCTGGCCGCCCGGTTGCTGGCCCATACCGGCAAGGGCGAATGCACGGCAGACAAAGGCCATATCCTGACGGCGCTTGGCAATCTGCCATTACAGGCTGCGGGCTTTGACAAGAAATCCTGCACTCGCCTGCAGCGCCTTGGGCTGAACACCCTGGGTGAGGTATTTGCCCTGCCTGCCCCGGAACTGGCCCGGCGGTTATCACCGGAGCTGCTGGCCATTATCCAGAAAATCCAGGGCACCCGGGCTGATCCCAAGGCACCCTGGCGGCCACCCCACACGTTCCGGCAGCGGGCGGATTTTATCCAGGAGGTGGAGCACGCTCAGGGGCTGCTATTCTCGCTGCAGCGGATACTGGCAGAGCTGGAAGAAGACCTGTGCTGGCGCCAGCAGGATACCGACACCCTGCTGTTGGTGTTGCAGCACCGGCATGAAGAGCCCACCCGTTTACGTATCCGCACCACCGGGCCGGAGCACCGGGCCGAGGTTTTTCTGAAGCTGATACAGCTGAAGCTGGACCAGCAACCGCTGCGGGCTCCGGTCACCGGCCTTGTTCTGGCGGTTAAACGCTTTACCGGCCGAGAGGCGCCGGGGGGCCAGGATCTGCTGGGCGAAACCCAGGATCTGAACGAGGCCTGGCACACACTGATCAGCCGCCTGCAGGCCCGACTGGGTGAACAGGCCCTCAAGCAACTGGCGCCAATGGACGATCACCGGCCGGAACATGCCTGGTCTGCCAGCGAAGTACGCAAACCCGGAAAGCGCCAGGACAGCGCTTCGGCGCTACTTCCCCACCGCCCCTTGTGGTTGCTGAAAGGCCCCCGGCCACTGGAACAAACGCCGGTAGCCTGGCATTCCGGCCCGGAACGCATCAGCGGTGGCTGGTGGGATGGCCAGCGGGTACACCGGGATTACTACATCGCCCGGTTACCGGGCGGCGAGCTGGCCTGGGTGTTCCGGGATGTTAACGATGGCTGGTTCATACATGGATGGTTTGGCTAATGGCAGACAGCTACGCAGAACTCTTCTGTTTCAGCAATTTCACCTTCCTCACCGGGGCCTCACACCCCCATGAGTTGGCGGAACGGGCCCTGGAGCTTGGCTATCACGCCATCGCCATCACCGACGCCTGCTCGGTGGCGGGTATTCCCAGGGCCTGGGCCGCCTTGAAAGACAGCCCGGTAAAGCTGATTACCGGCAGCTGGTTTGAACTGGAAGATGCTCCGGCTGGCGCTGCCACGCCCCGCTTCATCCTGCTGGCCCAGTCCCGCAAGGGCTACGGCCAGCTGTGCCAGCTGATCACCACCGGCCGGCGCCGGGCAGAAAAAGGCCAGTACCAGCTGTTTGCCCGCGATATTGAAGCCCACGAGCTGGATCACTGCCTGTGCCTGTGGCAACCACCTTCCACGGCGGCGGCCAGCTACGAACAGGCCGGGGCTTGTGGTGAATGGTTGCAGCGGTTGTTTGAGCAGCGCCTGCGCATTGGCGCTACCCGCACCCTGGAGGCCGGCGAGGAGCAACATCTGGCCCGGGTACGCGCGCTGGCTGAACACTTGCAGCTAGCCGTGGCGGCAACCGGCGAAGTACACATGCACGCCAGGGAACGCCAGCCACTGCAAGATGTACTCACCGCCCTGCGCCACCACGCCACGGTCGAAAACGCCGGCCACTGCCTGTTCCAGAACGGCGAACGCTACCTGCGCCCGCTCCCGGTGCTGCAACGCCTGTTTCCGCAAGCCTGGCTTCAGGAAACCGTAAACATTGCCAACAGCTGCAGCTTCGAGCCCGGCAGCCTGCGCTATGAGTACCCACCTGATCTTGTACCGGAAGGCGAATCCCCGGCGGCCTATCTCAAACGCCTGACCCGGGAAGGCGAACGCCGCCGTTATCCCGAAGGCACCCCGATGAAAGTGCAGGCGTTGATCCGCAAAGAGCTGGGGATGATCTCGGAGCTCAACTACGAGCACTACTTCCTCACCATCCACGACATCGTGGCCTTTGCCCGCAAACGGGGCATTCTGTGTCAGGGGCGAGGATCAGCCGCCAACTCGGCCGTCTGTTACTGCCTGGGCATTACCGAGGTGAACCCGGCCAAGGTCGAGCTGCTGTTTGAACGTTTCATCTCGAAAGACCGGGACGAGCCACCGGATATCGATGTGGATTTCGAGCACCAGCGGCGGGAAGAGGTCATCCAGTACATCTACCAGCGCTACGGCCGGGAACGGGCGGCGCTGGCCGCCACGGTTATCCGCTACCGCTACCGCAGCGCCATCCGGGATGTGGGCAAGGCACTTGGCTTTGATGCCGCCCTGGTAGAAAAGCTGCTCGACGGCATCGACTGGCGCGATAAAAGCACCAACTGGCGTCAGCAGATACTGGACAAGGGGCTCACCCGCAACCCGAAAGTGGCGGAGCAGTTCTTTACCCTGGTGAACACCTTACTGGGCTTTCCCCGCCACCTGTCTCAACACGTAGGTGGTTTTGTTATCAGCGCAGGGCCACTGGCGGAACTGGTGCCGGTGGAAAACGCCGCCATGGAAGGCCGCACGGTCATCCAGTGGGATAAGGACGACCTGGAAAGCCTGGGCCTGATGAAAGTGGATGTACTGGCTCTGGGCATGCTCACCGCCATCCGCAAGGCACTGGAGCTGATCAGCGAAGAAAAAGGCCAGGCCTTCACCATGCAGGATGTGCCCCAGGAAGACCCGGACACCTACGCCATGCTGCAAAAAGGCGACAGCATCGGCGTATTCCAGGTGGAATCCCGGGCCCAGATCAACATGCTCCCGCGCCTGAAACCGGAAACCTTCTACGACCTGGTGATCGAAGTCGCCATCGTGCGCCCCGGCCCCATTCAAGGCGATATGGTGCACCCCTATTTGCGCCGCAAACACGGCCTGGAACCCGTCGAATTCCCCAACGATGCCGTCCGGCAGGTACTGGAGCGCACATTGGGCGTGCCCATCTTCCAGGAACAGGTGATCAAACTGGCCATGGTCGCCGCCGGCTTTACCGGAGGCGAGGCCGACAAACTGCGCCGGGCCATGGCCGCATGGAAATCCCACGGGGACTTAACCCCGTTCCGGGACAAACTCATCAACGGCATGCTCGAACGGGGCCATGATCCGGACTTTGCCGAGCGCCTGTACCAACAGATCTGCGGTTTCGGCGGCTACGGCTTCCCGGAATCCCACGCCGCCAGCTTCGCTTTACTGGTGTACGTCTCCGCCTGGATAAAACGCCACCATCCGGCCGCCTTCTACTGCGCCCTGCTCAACAGCCAGCCCATGGGCTTCTACTCCCCCAGCCAACTGGTTCAGGACGCCCAACGTCACAAGGTCACCGTACTGGCGCCAGACGTCAACCACAGCCACCGTGAACACACCCTGCAAGGCCCGGAAAAACACCTGCGCCTGGGCCTCAGAATTATTCAGGGACTGTCTTCCAGCGGCGCAGATCGTATCCACCAGAACCGCCCGAAAAACGGCTACCAAAGCGCCGCCGAACTGCGCACACGCGCCGGCCTCAACCAACGCGACATGGAACTCCTCGCCGGCGCCAACGCCATGCCCGGCTTCACCAGCAACCGCCACCAGGCTTACTGGCAGTTACTCGAACACGAAGAACCGGCCGAACTCTTCGCCAACGAAACTATCGCAGACTACCAACCCGAACCCTGCCACCTGCTCCCGGAACCCACCGAAGGCCAGAACGTCCTCGCCGACTACGGCAGCCAGGGCCTAACACTACAAAGACACCCCCTCGCCCTGCTCCGCGAACAAGGCCACCTGAGCTACTGCCTCACCGCCGACCAACTAAAAACCACCCGCCCCGGCATCCCCGTACAGGTCGCCGGCCTGGTCACCGGCCGCCAACGCCCCGGCACCGCCTCCGGCGTCACCTTCGTCACCCTCGAAGACGAAACCGGCAACATCAACGTCGTCGTCTGGCTCGAAACCGCCCGAAGACAACGCAAGCCGTTACTCACCGCCCGCTTGTTACACGTGAAGGGTGTTATCGAAAAAGAGGGAGACATCGTTCATGTCATGGCCGGCAAGCTGTCTGATCTGAGCCACCTGATTAACTCGTTACCGGTTAGCTCCAGAGATTTTCACTGAACACCAAAACCAGAATGGCGCCCATTTTGTGCAGGCACCTCGAAAGTTCGAAGCATCAGTGTGAGGCTGCTTTCCAAAAATGTGCGGAGCCATGGATGGCGGAGCAGAAGCGCCACAAGGATGTGCCGCAAGGAGCGGTTTTTGGAAAGCAGCCTCACACTTGATGCCGCCACCAAAACTCAAAGGCCAGATAAAAGAAAACCCCGCCGAAGCAGGGTTCTCTATAACTACAGCAGTGAAAAACAATCAGCTCAGAAGCTTGATCATCACACCCGCTGCAACAGCAGAGCCGATAACACCAGCCACGTTCGGACCCATTGCGTGCATCAGCAGGAAGTTCTGCGGGTTGGCTTCCAGGCCCACCTTGTTGGACACCCGCGCTGCCATCGGCACCGCAGACACCCCGGCAGAACCGATCAGCGGGTTGATCTGCTCTTTGCTCAGCTTGTTCATCAGCTTCGCCATCAGAACACCCGAAGCAGTACCCACACCGAAGGCCACAATACCCAGGCCCAGAATACCCAGGGTCTGGCCATCCAGGAACTTGTCCGCCATCAGCTTGGAGCCAACGGACAGACCCAGGAAAATGGTCACGATGTTGATCAGTGCGTTCTGGGCAGTATCGCTCAAACGCTCTACCACGCCACACTCACGCATCAGGTTACCGAAGCAGAACATACCCAGCAGCGGAGCCGCATCCGGCAGGAACAGAACCACGGCAATCAGCACCACCAGCGGGAAGATGATCTTCTCTTTCTTGCTCACCGGGCGCAGCTGGCTCATCTTGATCTTGCGCTCCTGCTCGGAGGTCAGCGCCTTCATGATCGGCGGCTGAATCATCGGCACCAGCGCCATGTAGGCGTAGGCCGATACCGCAATCGCACCCAGAAGGTGTGGAGCCAGAACACTGGATACATAGATGGACGTCGGGCCGTCAGCACCACCGATGATACCGATGGCCGCCGCTTCCAGAATGTTGAAGTCCAGAACGCCGGTCCAGTCCAGCAGGGCCGCACCCAGTACTGTACCGAAGATACCGAACTGAGCCGCTGCACCCAGCAGCAGGGTCTTGGGGTTTGCCAGCAGCGGGCCGAAGTCGGTCATCGCGCCGACACCCATGAAGATCAACAGCGGGCCAACGGTACTGCCGATTACCACGGAGTAGAAGTTGTACAGCATACCGTTGCCGTAGCCGTAATCCTGGGCGATGGAATTGGCCATGGCCATTTCAGAGTAGCTGGCTTCCTTGACCGCTTCCTTGAAGATATCTTTCAGCTCCGGGGTCACCGCCTGGCCGGCCTGGTAGGCCACGTCCAGGGGCGCCGCCAGGGCCGCCAGAATCTCGGTACTGCCATTCTTCAAAGAAAAGTGGATGGCATTTTCCGCCGCAGTCAGGGCCAGCCCTGCCTCCGGAATATTCGCCAGGATACCGCCGAACCCGATGGGGACCAGCAGCAGTGGCTCGAACTTCTTGTTGATCGCAAGATAGAGGAGCAGCAGGCCGATGGCGATCATCACCACCTGGCCGAGCTCGATATTGAACAGGCCACTACCTGTCCACAGTGTCATCATTTTATCCATGGAATGCTGGCCCTTATGCGATTGTCAGCATTTCATCATCAACGGAGACGGCATCCCCCTCCTTGATGAAGACTTCACCGATGGTACCGGCCTTGGGTGCGCGCACCTCGGTTTCCATTTTCATGGCTTCGAGGATAATCATCACATCGCCCTCTTCCACGGTGTCACCCGGAGAGACGTGCACCTTCCAGATGTTGCCGCCCAGAGGCGCCAGTACAGGCTCGCCGTCACCCGCGGCCGGAGCAGCTGCCGCCGGTGCGGAAGACGCACCACCCTGGCCTTCGATCTGGCTGATTTCGCCACCTTCGTTCACGGCCACCACATACTTCTGGCCATTCACTTCCACGGTGTAGGTCTCAGGACCTGCGGCTTTCTTGGCCGGTGCTACGTCGTCAGCACTCGGTACCGGCTCGAACGCATCCGGGTTGCCACGGTTTTCCAGGAACTTCAGGCCAATCTGCGGGAACAGGGCGTAGGTCAGAACGTCGTCCACTTCCTGCTCGGCCAGCTTGATACCCTTTTCCTTGGCGATGTCTTTCAGCTCGGCGGTCAGCTTGTCCATTTCCGGCTCGATTTTGTCAGCCGGGCGGCAAGTGATCGCTTCTTTGCCATCCAGAACCCGCTCCTGCAGCTCCTTGTTGAACGGCGCCGGTGCAGAACCGTACTCACCCTTCAGGATGGCGGCGGTTTCCTTGGAGATCGACTTGTAGCGCTCGCCGGTCAGTACGTTCAGTACCGCCTGGGTGCCCACAATCTGGGAAGTCGGGGTTACCAGCGGGATATAGCCCAGGTCTTCACGTACCTTGGGAATCTCGGCCAGCACCTGGTCGAACTTGTCGCTGGCGTTCTGCTCTTTCAGCTGGCTTTCCATGTTGGTCAGCATGCCGCCAGGAACCTGGGCAATCAGGATGCGGGAATCGACGCCTTTCAGGCTGCCTTCGAACTTGGCGTACTTCTTACGCACTTCGCGGAAGTAAGACGCGATTTCTTCCAGCAGGTTCAGGTCCAGGCCGGTATCGCGGTCGGTCCCTTCCAGGATCGCCACAATCGCCTCGGTGGGCGAATGGCCGTAGGTCATACTCATGGAGGAGATGGCCGCATCCACGTTATCAATGCCGGCTTCGGCGGCTTTGATTGCGGTGGCGGTGGACATGCCGGTGGTGGCATGGCACTGCATGTGAATGGGGATATCCAGCTCTTTCTTCAGACGGCTGACCAGGTCGTAAGCCACGTAAGGCTTCAGCAGACCGGCCATGTCCTTGATGGCGATGGAATCGGCCCCCATGTCGGCGATTTCCTTGGCCAGCTCAACCCAGTTCTCGATGGTGTGTACCGGGCTGGTGGTGTAAGAAATCGTACCCTGGGCGTGCTTGCCGGTCTGGCGAACGGCCTTGATGGCGGTGGCCAGGTTGCGGGGGTCGTTCATCGCATCAAAAATACGGAACACGTCTACGCCGTTTTCGGCGGCACGGTCTACAAACCGCTCTACCACGTCATCCGCATAGTGACGGTAGCCCAGAAGGTTCTGGCCGCGCAGCAGCATTTGCTGGGGCGTGTTGGGCATGGCTTTTTTCAGCTCGCGGATGCGATCCCAGGGGTCTTCACCCAGGTAACGGATACAGGAATCAAAGGTAGCACCACCCCAGGATTCGAGGGACCAGAAACCGACTTTGTCGAGTTTCTCGGCAATCGGCAGCATGTCATCCAGCCGCATGCGGGTGGCCAGCAGGGATTGGTGGGCGTCACGCAGAATTACGTCCGTAATCCCAAGCGGTTTTTTCGTGTCAGTCATCGTGTCAGCCTTCTGTTAAAAGGTTCTAATCTGTACCAGGGTCACTTCTTGTGGCGTGCCCGGTATTGTGCAATCGCCTTCTTGATGGCCTCGGCGGTGTCAGGGTCAACCGACGTGGGCGCCTTCGGCTTGGCACGTGGCGTTCTGGCCGGGGTTGCCGGCTCTGGCGGCGCAAACCGCAGAATGATTTTGGACATCAGGCCGGTCGCGAATACCAGGATAACCAGGAACACGAACACGAAACCCATGCCGGCGATCATCAGCTCAACGGCTTGTGACATCAGGTCATTCATAGCGAACAGCTACCTGTATTGGTTTGTGTGATTTCCCCGGATTACCACCAGGCCAAATAAGACCAAAGTCTTATGGCCCAAAAAAGCAAAACGGGATGCAAAATCCTGCGTAATTTACCGGTTTCATTGATCAGGAGCAACCTAAAGGACACATTTCTATAGGGAGTTTCCGAGCGCTCCGGCCTGAAAAGACAACTGAAGAGCCACTTTATTCAAAGTGCGATTACGCGAAGCGAACGCGTATTTTCCTGCCTTTCACCTTACCTGCTTCAAGCCTGGCGAGCGCCTTATCTGCCCACTCTACCTGCACCGCAACAAAGCACTGGAAATCGAACAGATCAATTTTGCCTACCGCAGAGCCGGGAATGCCTGCGTCACCGGTGAGCGCTCCCAGAACATCACCGGGGCGAACCTTTTCTTTGCGGCCTCCGGCCAGGCACAGCGTTTTCATTGGCGGGCGTACCGGGCGCACCCGTTCTGCCAACAGCCCGGCCGTATCACCCCACTCCGCGGACTTTGCCCGATCAGCTTCCAGACGGGTTATCTTGTGCCCCTGCTTCGGTGTGCACAGCGTAATCGCATGGCCTTGCTCACCCGCCCGGCCGGTACGCCCGATGCGGTGGGTGTAAACTTCCGGATCCCGCGCAGGCTCGGCATTGATCACCAGCGGCAGGCCCTTGATGTCCAGCCCCCGGGCCGCCACATCCGTAGCCACAAGCACGGTGCAGCTCTGGTTGGCAAACTTCACCAGCGTGCCATCCCGGTCTTTCTGGTCGAGGTCACCGTGCAAAGACAAGGCAGCAAACCCCAACCGGGAAAGCTCGTCGGCCAGCTCATCACAGTCGCGCTTGGTGGTACAGAACACCAGGCTGGCCGATGGCTGGAAACGCGAAAGCAAGGCCGCCACGGCAGCAACCTGCTGATCCGGCGCGATTTCATAGAACAGCTCTTCAATATCCGGCCCGGATTCCTGCGCCTCAACCCGCACATCTTCCGGCTCGGACTGGAAGCGTTCACTGATGGTACGGATCGCGTCTGGCCAGGTAGCCGAAAACAACAGTGTCTGGCGATTACGTGGCGTCTGCGAAAGAATTGAAGTCATCACTTCTTCAAAACCCATGTCCAGCATCCGGTCTGCTTCATCCAGCACCAGGGTTTTCAGGCGGTCCAGGTTCAAGGTGCCCTTGCGAAGGTGGTCCTCCACCCTGCCCGGTGTGCCCACCACAATATGGGCACCGTGGCTAAGCGAACCAATCTGCGGGCCAATGGGCACACCGCCACACAGGGTAAGCACCTTTACATTTTCCTTTGCCCGAGCCAGCTCCCGAAGGGCCTTGGCCACCTGGTCTGCCAGCTCCCGGGTAGGACACAGCACCAGCGCCTGTACCGCGAACTGCTTCGGCTGCAGCTTTTCGATCAGCGGTATTCCGAAGGCCGCGGTCTTGCCGCTGCCGGTCTGGGCCATGGCAATCACATCCCGGCCAGCCATGGCCGGCGGCATGGCTTTTACCTGAATACCGGTTGGCTGCGTGTAATTCAGCCGGTCAAGGTTGGCCTGCATGGCAGGCGACAGTCCCAGCTCTTTGAAAGAAGACATAAAAAATCCGTGAGGTGAAGTAAACGTGGGTTATTGAGTGCGCACTGACGGCGTATACTGAACAGATAATTGCTGAAGTTTATCACGAATCCACGGAGTCACTGATGGCGTCTTTGCAGGAACAACTTATGAAAGCCGGGCTGGCTGATGAGAAAAAGGCCCGGGCCATTCGCAGCGAAAAGCGTAAACAGCGGAAACAACAGCCGAAAGGCGCTGCCCAGGTGAATGAAGCCGAAGAGCGCGCACGCAAGGCGAGGCAGGAACAGGCCGAAAGGGATCGTCAGCTGAACCTGGAACGGCAGAAAGAAGCCGAGAAAAAAGCCATCCAGGCCCAGATTCGCCAGCTGATCGAAACCAACCGACTGGATCGCAGCCGGGGCGAGACGTCTTACCAGTTTGTTGACGGCAAGAAGATCAAGAAAATCCTGGTGGACGACAAGATGGTTGACCAGCTTTCGAGGGGGCGGCTGGCCATCGTCGCCCTTGGCGAAAACTACGAAGTTGTCCCGGACAAGGTGGCACGCAAGATTATGGAACGGGATGAAGCCGCCGTTATCTCAATGCATGAGCGGAAACAGGACGACGCCGGCGAAGACGATCCGTACGCGGGTTATGAGATTCCCGACGATTTGATGTGGTAACAGAAACAAAAAGCCCCGCACTTGGCGGGGCTTTTTGTTTAATATGGCGCGGCTGGGAGGATTAGGCGGGCCTTCGGCCCTTCCCCTTCGGGGCCGCCGTCGCGCTGCTCCGGCGTTCCTCAACCCACTTCGCGGGTTTCGGTCGAACCTCTATCGGTTCAAATCCTCCCAGCTATACAACGCAAAACGCCTCAACCTGTGGGGTACACAAACTGAGGCGCTTTGACTTTAATATGGCGCGGCTGGGAGGATTCGAACCTCCGACCGCCTGGTTCGTAGCCAGGTACTCTATCCAGCTGAGCTACAGCCGCTTGAAACTGATTGGCGAAAATTGGCGCGGCTGGGAGGATTCGAACCTCCGACCGCCTGGTTCGTAGCCAGGTACTCTATCCAGCTGAGCTACAGCCGCACAATCTTTCGCAGTGGTTGAATGCTACTTCAACCGGTTCTCGCCTTTCCGCTGGGAAATGGCGGAGAGGGAGGGATTCGAACCCTCGGTACGATTGCTCGTACGGTTCCTTAGCAGGGAACTGGTTTCAGCCACTCACCCACCTCTCCTTGAGAACGGGGCGTATACTACCATAATTTTTCTGTTTTCATAGGGTTGACACGATATTTTTCTAACCGATTTTCCCCATTATTAAAAAAGCCGCTCAGGTTTCCCTTGAGCGGCTTTCTTTCTGATCAACGATTGCCCGGTTCCGGCTCGTCAGAGCCTTTTTCGGACTGAATTCGCTGATAGATTTCTTCGCGGTGAACGGCAACATCTTTAGGTGCGTTAACACCGATGCGAACCTGGTTCCCCTTCACTCCGAGAACGGTAACAGTAATTTCGTCACCGATCATCAGAGTTTCGCCAACGCGGCGAGTCAAAATCAACATATCCCTTTCTCCCTATTCCAAAGCTACCTGTTCCGACTACATTTCTATGTACTTGTTGCTTTTATAATGAGATCACCGCGAAGTCTAAAGGCGGAATAATACTTATACAATCTCCAACCTCTATAGATTTCATCAATGACCTTCAGGAGGAAGCAAAGGGCACCCTGCCCTCACATTCCTTCTTCTACTACCCCGGACTTGTCCAGCTCGAAGGCACTGTGCAGTGCGCGAACGGCCAGTTCGAGATATTTCTCGTCGATCACCACGGAAATCTTGATTTCCGATGTGGAGATCATCTGAATATTGATGCCTTCGTTAGACAGCGCTTCGAACATTTTAGTTGCAACGCCGGCATGGGAACGCATGCCAACACCCACAATGCTCACCTTCGCAATCTTGGTGTCGCCGCCCACTTCACCGGCACCGATTTCAGTGCTGATGCCGCGCAGAACGTCCTGGGCACGCTTGAAATCATTACGGTGAACCGTGAAGGTGAATGCGGTTTTGTTATCCTCACCCACGTTCTGGACAATCATGTCCACCTCGATGTTGGCATCGCTCACCGGCTTGAGAATCCGCAGAGCGCTGCCCGGAGTGTCAGGCACTCCGGAGATGGTCAGTTTGGCTTCATCACGGTTAAAGGCAATGCCGGAAACAACCGGTTGTTCCATGGCGTTCTCATCCTCAAAAGTAATCAGGGTACCCTCGCCTTCTGCGAAGCTGGACAGCACCCTTAATGGAACATTGTATTTACCTGCAAATTCGACGGCCCGGATCTGGAGCACTTTCGAGCCCAGACTGGCCATCTCAAGCATTTCTTCGAACGTAATTCGCTCAAGCCGGCGCGCGCTGTCTACTACCCGTGGGTCGGTCGTATAAACGCCGTCAACATCGGTGTAAATCTGGCACTCGTCCGCCTTCAGCGCCGCGGCCAAGGCAACGGCTGTGGTATCGGAACCACCGCGGCCCAGCGTGGTGATATTGCCTCGCTCATCAACACCCTGGAAACCGGCAACCACAACAACCCGACCTGCATCCAGATCCGCGCGCATGTTCTGCTCATCGATATCTTTAATGCGTGCCTTGGTGTGGCTGCTGTCCGTCAGTATCCGCACCTGGGAGCCGGTATAAGACCGGGCATCACAGCCGCGTTTCTGCAGCGCCATAGACAACAGGGCGATAGTGACCTGCTCACCGGTGGAAACCAGCACGTCCATTTCGCGGGGCGTGGGCTCTTCCATAATGTCGTTAGCCAGGGCAATCAGGCGATTGGTCTCGCCGCTCATAGCGGAGACCACCACCACAATGTCGTGACCATCTTTGCGGAACTGACACACCTTGTCAGCGACCGCTTCAATCCGTTCGGTTGTGCCGACGGATGTACCACCAAATTTCTGAACCAACAGAGCCATGCTTTCCCAAACTCCGAAACGGGCCTTACAGCGGAGCCAGGCTCCGCCAGTCAAATAAAGCGGGCGGAATTATAAACCTCCGCCCGCTTCCGAAAACAGTTGCTTATCCGATATTTTGCTCGACCCAGCCCGGAACTCCGGCCAGGGCTTCTGCCAGCTTGGACGGATCGTTACCACCGCCCTGAGCCATATCCGGGCGACCACCGCCTTTACCATCTACCTGGGCACACAGATGCTTCATCAGGTCGCCAGCCTTGATGCGGCCAGTGGCTGACTTGGTTACGCCGGCAACCAGCGTCACCTTGCCATCCTCCACAGTGGCCAGCACCACCACACCCTCGCCCAGCTTGTTCTTCAACTGGTCAGCGGTTTCCATCAGGGCCTTGCGGTCTGCACCTTCCAGCTCTGCTGCCACAACCTTCAATCCGGCAACCTCAACCGCATTACCAGCAAGGTCGCTACCGGCGGAGCTTGCCAGCTTGGCCTTCAGGCCATCCATGTCTTTTTCCAGCTGACGGTTGCGGTCGAGAACCTGCTGAACTTTCTCCACGACAGTCTCGCGGGTGCCCTTAACCAGGCGGGCGGTTTCACGCAGGGTGCGCTCGGTGGCGTCCAGCCATTCCAGGGCGCCGAAGCCGGTCACCGCTTCAATACGGCGAACGCCGGAGGAAATACCGCTCTCGGAGGTAATACGGAACAAACCGATATCGCCGGTGCGGGATACGTGGGTACCGCCACACAGCTCAACAGAATAGTGATCGGTACCCATGCTCAGAACCCGAACCACATCGCCGTACTTCTCGCCGAACAGCGCCATAGCGCCCTTGGCCTTGGCCGTTTCCATATCGGTAACGTCGATCTCAACCGGGGTGTTTTCCAGTACCTGCTCGTTCACCTGGCGTTCGATTTCTTTCAGCTGCTCGGCAGTGACCGCCTCGAAATGGGAGAAGTCGAAACGCAGTTTGTCGGGGTCTACCAGGGAACCTTTCTGGGTTACATGCTCACCCAGAACATTGCGCAGTGCTGCGTGCAGCAGGTGCGTGGCGGAGTGGTTACGCTTGGTGCGTTCACGGCGGGCGTGGTCAATACGCGCGTCAACTTCCAGCCCCGGGAACAGCTCACCTTCTACCAGCGTGCCCACGTGCAGGTGGTTATCGCCTTCTTTGCGGGTGTCGGTTACCTTGAACCGGCCACCGCTCCAGGTCAGCAGGCCGGTGTCACCCACCTGGCCGCCGGATTCTGCGTAGAACGGAGTACGCTCCAGCACCACAACACATTCGTCACCGGCTTCGGCGGTTTTCTCTTCGCCATTCACCAGAACGGTGCGGATTCGCTCGTGGCCGTCGATGTGGTCGTAACCGGTAAACTCGGTTTTCCCTTCGATGGTGATGCCTGCGGCGTTGTAATCAATGCCGAACTTGCTCGCAGCCCGGGCACGGTCACGCTGGGCTTCCATGGCCTTTTCGTAGCCTTCATAGTCTAGGGTCAGGCCGCGCTCGCGGGCGATATCGTTGGTCAGGTCTACCGGAAAGCCGTAGGTGTCGTACAGGGTAAATACGGTTTCGCCGGGAATTTCAGTGCCCTTCAGCTCGGCAATATCCTGTTCCAGCAGGCGCAGGCCTTTGTCCAGGGTCTTGGCGAACTGCTCTTCTTCTTGCAGCAGTACTTTTTCGATCTGCTTGCGGCTGCTGACCAGTTGCGGATAGGCATCGCCCATCAGTTCAACCAGGGCACAGGTAAGCTTGTAGAAGAACGGTTCGTTCGCACCCAGCTTGTTACCGTGGCGGGCTGCACGGCGGATGATTCGGCGCAGCACAAAGCCACGACCTTCGTTGGACGGCATCACGCCATCGGCAATCAGGAAGGCACAGGAACGGATGTGGTCGGCCACGACGCGCAGTGAGGCCTCGGTAGTGGCTGCACCACCCAGAATCCCGGAAGCGGCTTTCAGCAAATCCTGGAACAGGTCGATTTCATAGTTGCTGTGAACGCCCTGCAACACCGCAGCAATTCGCTCCAGGCCCATACCGGTATCCACAGAAGGCTTGGGCAGGTTCAGCATCTCGCCATCGGCGGTGCGGTTGTACTGCATGAACACCACGTTCCAGATCTCGATGTAGCGGTCGCCGTCTTCCTCCGGGCTACCAGGAGGGCCGCCCGCTACGTCCGGGCCGTGGTCATAGAAGATTTCGGTGCAGGGGCCGCAGGGACCGGTGTCACCCATCTGCCAGAAGTTGTCGGAGGCGTAGCGCGCACCCTTGTTGTCGCCAATGCGGACAATGCGCTCTGTTGGAACGCCAACTTCTTTGTTCCAGATATCAAAGGCTTCGTCGTCTTCGGCGTAAACCGTTACCCACAGCTTTTCCTGGGGCAGGTTCAGGTGCTTCTCACCGGTCAGGAAGGTCCAGGCAAAGTTAATGGCCTCGCGCTTGAAGTAATCGCCGAAGCTGAAGTTGCCCAGCATTTCGAAGAAGGTATGGTGGCGGGCGGTATAACCCACGTTCTCCAGGTCGTTATGCTTGCCGCCGGCGCGCACACACTTCTGGGACGATGTTGCCCGGTTATAGTCGCGCTCTTCACGGCCAAGGAAGGTATCCTTGAACTGGTTCATGCCAGCGTTGGTGAACAACAGTGTCGGGTCGTCTGCCGGTACCAGCGAACTGCTCGGCACAATGGTGTGACCTTGCTGTTTGAAATATTCCAGAAACGCCTGTCGCAACTCTGCGGTTTTCATAGACCTTTGATACCTTTGAAATAGCAATACTTACATGCGTGTGCAAATCCGCTACTCTAGCACACGCCGAGAACAGGAAAAACGTGAAACCTCACAGGAGACCCCATGCCCCGACGCTTTCATGACGCCGAGCAACTGCTGCCACCGGCAACCGCCCTCAAGCGGGCTCTGGCGATTATTTACGATGGCCTGATCAGTATTGCGGTCCTGCTGGTCGCCACCTGGATTTATACCATGATTGCCGGGTGGATTACGGGCTGGGACAAGTACGAACAAATGGCTGAGGCCGGCCAGCTCTCGGGCGATCCGGGGCTCACCTTCGTGCTCTTCCTGGTGCTGTATCTGTTCTTTGCCTACTTCTGGACCCGCATTGGCCAGACCCTGGGTATGCAGGTATGGCGGGTTCGGATCGAAAACCTGGACGGTACTTCAGTCAGCTGGACCCAGGCCCTGTTTCGTTACGGCACAGCTTCGGCGGTGGTTTTCCTCACCATGCTGGCAAGCCATTACATCGGTACCGTTACCCTGCTGATCAGCGTTCCCGCCATTATCGCCCTGTTCTACCCGATCAACGGACTGTCACTGACCGACCGGGCCTCCAACAGCGTTGTGGTTCAGGTAGAAAAAGCCGCGAAAAAGTAAGCCTTCCGGGCCGGTTCAGCCGGCCCTTCTCATCAGCACCGCACCCACCACGGCATTGATGGCAATCGGCGCCAGTACAGCAATCATGGGGTTAAAGCCGTACACCATGCTCATGGGCCCGAGCAGATCCTGCATGTATTTGAACAACAAACCCACCAGCAAGCCGGTAAACACCCGGAAGCCCATGGTTACAGAACGCAGGGGGCCGAACACAAAGGAAATCGCCACCAGCACCATCACCGCCGTACCCAGCGGCATCAGTGCTTTCTTCCAGAACGCCAGCCAGTACTGTGCCGCCGTCAGCCCTTGCTCCCCCAGATAGGTGGAGTAGGTATACAGGCCACTCATCGACAGGTTTTCCGGCTTCACAATCAGCACACTCAATACGTCCGGCGACAAGCCGGTATCCCAGCGCAGGGTTTCGTGGGCTTCCCGCACCGTTTGTTCACCCTCCATGCGAGTGACCACCACGTTCTCCAGCAACCAGTGATCACCCTGGAACACCGCCCGCTCGGAAAAGCTGGACTGCTCCAGCTGGCGCTGATCATCAAACCGGAACAACGAAACCCCTACCAGGCCGCCATCCGGCTGCACCGCATTCAGGTGCATAAAGGTATTGCCTTCCCGGTGCCAGACACCGTGGGCCGATGCCACATTCTTGCCAGCCCCTAGGGCAATAGCCTTGTCGCTCTGGGCGAGCCGTTCGGTGTTGGGTGCCACGTATTCACCAATCGCCACACCCAACAACACAATAACCAGCGCCGGCTTCATGGCAGACCAGACAATCCGCTTCAGCGACACCCCGGCGGCGCGAATCACCGTTAGCTCCGACGAACTCGCCATGGCCCCCAGCCCAACCAGGCACCCCATAAAAGCGCCAAGCGGCAGGTAATCGTAGATCCTGCGGGGCAAGGTGAGCGCCACGTACCAAAGCGCCTGCACCGTCTGGTAATCGTTGTGGGTATCTTCCAGCTCGGCAATGAAGGCGAAGATCACATCCAGCGACAGCACCACCACCATCACCAGGAACATGGCACCGCCAACGGTGCGCATTACATAGTTGTCGATCTTACGCACTGGCACGGCCCTCCTTCTCCAGCCGGCGGCGATGCAGCCAGGCCGGCCCGAAATGCAGCCATAACCCTAGCGCCAGGAACAGCGCGTGCACCCAGAGCATGCCGATCCACTCCGGCACCTTGCCGTCTGCCAGTGCGTCCCGGGCCACGATCAGAAGGCCCAGATAGGTGATGTACACGAGCATTGCAGGCAAAAGATGGAAGAACCGGCCCTGCCGGGGATTCACCCGGCTCAGACGAACCGCCAGCAGGGTAACGATCGGAACGATTAACGGCAGGGAGAAGCGCCAGTGCAACAGGGCGCGATCTTCAAGGTTGTCTGATCGCCATAGATCCAGGGTACTGATGCCCTCTTCCAGCTCGCGATCACCCGCTTCGCCGGCCTGGATCTTGAGGCCATAGGCCTCGAACCGGGTTACGTTGTAATTCAGCTGCCCCGGCATGCCCTGAAAGCGGCCGCCTTCTTCCAGAATCAGGAACCGGCTGCCGGTTTTCTCGTCGATCAACTCCGAACCGGTCTCTGCTGTAATCAGGGTAACGCCTTCACCGTTGCGACCGTGCTCGGCAATGAACACACCCTGCAGCTCACGCTTGTCGTCACTGAGCGCTTCGGTATAGGTCACCCGGGTACCGGAGCTGAGATCCTGGAATCGCCCGGGCGCGAGCATTTCAAACTCGGTGGCTTTGCGCTGTTCGTTGAAAATATGTTCCACCTGCTTCATACCCCAGGGTGAGATAAACAGGCTCATTGCGCCCACCACCAGCATCACCGGCAGCGCACCCACCAGGGTTTTCTGCAACAGCTCCCGCTCGCTGACGCCGCAGGCGAACAGCACCGTCATCTCGCTTTCCAGGTACATCCGGCCGTAGGCCAGCAGAATGCCGATAAACAATCCCAAGGGCAGGATCAGCTCCAGAAAACCGGGGAAACGGTAGCCCATAATGGCGAACAACACGCCCGCTGCCAGCTCGCCTTCAGCCGCACTCGCCAGGTACTTGATAAACCGGCCGCTCATGAACACCAGCAACAAAATGCCGGAAACAGCAAGCATGCTGACCATGATCTGGCGGATGAGGTAACGGAAAATGATGCTCAAACTGATCTCTCTGGCCGCGCCCTTTCAGGAGATGGAGGATAAGAGGAACTGCGCGTATTCTATGTAACCTTGGGAATGAATGACAGTACAGGAACAACTCGTTAAAGCCATCGTAACGATAAGGCCTTATCGCTTGATTATTCGCGGCTTTGCCCCAATCCTTATTAACATTCGATCAAACCCGCCCGGCGCGGACCTAAACAGAATAACCTGACAACGGGAGTTGCCATGAATTTCAGCCTGAGCAGTAAAGCCATTGCCGCCACCAAAACCGATTGCCTGGTCATCGGCCTCCCCGAAAAAGGTACCTGGCCTGACACCACAACACAGGCAGACGAAACCCTGGGCGGGCTGATCAAGCAACTCGAAAAAGCTGGCGACCTGACCGGCAAGAATGCTTCAGTTAACACCATCCCGCTGGTCGACCAGCCCTGGCAGCGCCTGGTTGTGGTCGGCACCGGCAAAGATGCAGACCGCACACCGGCCAACTTCCGCAAAGCCCTGATCGCCATGATGGGCGCCCTGAAAGACGGCCCGTCCAAAAACGCCCTGATCTGCCTGGCCGACACGGCCCTGCAGGGCGAAGATGCTGTCAGCAACGAAGAAGCGCGCCTGAACCTGATTGGCCGCATCCTGGAAGACCAGCTGTACAGCTTCACCGGTTTCAAAAGTGAAAAGCCTGCGGCCCGCAAGCTCAAGAAAGTGACCGTACAGGCCTCCGGTGCCGGCAAAGCCCTGAAAGATGCCTTCAACCTGGGCCTGTCCACCGGCCGCGGCATGAACTACACCAAGGATCTGGGTAACACCCCGCCCAACATCTGCCACCCGGTATGGCTGGCCGAACAGGCACAGGCCATGGCCAAGGAACACGACTGCATCAAGACCGAAGTGCTTGATGAAAAGCAGATGGAAAAGATGGGTATGAACACCATCCTGGCCGTGGGCAAAGGCTCCAAGCAGCCCCCGCGCCTGATCGTGATGGAATACCGTGGCGGCAAGGCCAAAGACAAGCCCTACGTACTGGTGGGTAAAGGCATCACCTTCGACACCGGCGGCATCAGCCTCAAGCCCGGCGAAGGCATGGACGAGATGAAGTACGACATGGGCGGTTCCGCCAGCGTATTCGGCGCCATGAAAGTACTGGCTGAGACCAAGCCCAAAATCAACGTAGTCGCGGTGATTGCTGCCGCCGAGAACATGCCGGATGGCGGCGCCTCCCGCCCGGGCGACATCGTAACCACCCTGAGCGGCATGACCGTTGAAATCCTCAACACCGACGCCGAAGGCCGCCTGGTACTGTGCGACGCCCTCACCTACGTGAAGAAATTTGACCCGGCTGCCGTAGTCGACATGGCCACCCTCACCGGCGCCTGCATCATCGCCCTGGGCAACCACGCCACCGGCCTTCTGTCCAACAACGACGAACTGGCCAACGAACTGCTGGCCGCCGGCGAGCGCACCGGCGACCGCGCCTGGCGCCTGCCGCTCTGGGACGAATACCAGAGCCAGCTCGACAGCAACTTCGCCGACATGGCCAACATCGGCGGCCGGCCGGCCGGCACCATCACCGCTGCCTGCTTCCTGAGCCGGTTTGCCAAAGACTACCGCTGGGCCCACCTGGACATCGCCGGTACCGCCTGGAACTCCGGCAAAGCCAAAGGCGCCACCGGCCGCCCGGTACCCCTGCTGGTCGACTACCTGATGTCCCATGCAGGATAACCAGCCAACCCCTACTCCGGAGCCCGGCAGCCCAGCTGCCGGCCCCTCCGGCCGGGACGAAAAAAACCAACGCTACTGGTTCCACATCCTAGCCCAGAACACCCCCGCCGCCCGCAACCTCCACGCCGCCAAACTGGTGGACAAAGCCTGGCAGCAGGGCGACCGCGTGTGCATCCTCTGCGACACCGAAGAGCACGCCAAAGAACTCGACGACCTGCTGTGGAACTTCACCCCTGAAGCCTACATCCCCCACAGCATCGCCAAAGACCCGACCACCCCCTGCACCGACCCTGTCGGCATCCTGCTCTACCCGCCGGCGGCTACGGACTGGGATACCGTTATTGTGCTGTCCTCGACGTTGCCCGACGACGCTGACCAGTACGGTCGCCTGGCGCTGGTGGCCCATAACGAACCGGGCGTATTGAACCTCGCTCGGGGGCATTACAAGCAACTGCGGGCGTTGGGGATTGAGGCTCGGGTGCATGATATGCGGCGGCGGTGATTTTTTTGCCACGGAAGACACGGAAAAACACGGAAAGATAAAATTTATTAGCCACGGACGCTCACGGACCCACACGGACAAAAACGAAAAAGAAAAAGCAATACTCACCAGCGACCAGCAAAAATTCGATCTGTGGGGTTGGGGACAGGCTTTCCAAAAATTTCGTAGGCCATGGATGGCCGGAGAGAAGCGCACATGGATGTGCTCGTAGCGGTTTTTGGAAAGCCTGTCCCCAACCTCACAAAGCACCAATCTAGCAGGCTACTGAACCCATACCGAAGCGCCGACGAGCGTCGAAGGTTCGCCGCAATCAAGGCGACCATGTATAATCGGCCAATTCAGAATTTCTCTATGTGAATCAACCAAAACGGTCACTGCATAATCCCATGGAAAAAACCTACCAGCCAGAAAACATCGAGCGCCAGTGGTACGAAAACTGGGAATCCAAAGGCTATTTCCGCCCCAGCGGAGAAGGCGATTCCTACAGCATCGCCATCCCGCCACCCAACGTGACCGGAAGCCTGCACATGGGCCATGCGTTCCAGCACACCATCATGGACACCCTCACCCGCTTCAAGCGCATGCAGGGCCGTAACGCATTGTGGACCGTGGGCACCGACCACGCCGGCATCGCCACCCAGATGGTGGTTGAGCGCAAACTGGCTGCAGAAGAAGACAAAACCCGCCACGACCTGGGCCGGGAAGAATTCATCAAGCGTATCTGGGACTGGAAAGAGCACTCCGGCGGCACCATCACCCGCCAGATGCGCCGTCTGGGTAATTCCGTGGACTGGAGCAACGAACGCTTCACCATGGACGATGGCTTCTACAAGGCCGTGCAGGAAGTGTTTATCCGCCTGTACGAAGACGGCCTGGTGTACCGCGGCAAGCGACTGGTGAACTGGGATCCGAAACTGCACACCGCCATCTCTGACCTTGAAGTCGAGAACAAGGAAGAAAAAGGTTTCTTCTGGCACCTGCGCTACCCGCTGGCCGACGGCCAGAAAACCCAGGACGGCAAAGACTACGTGATCGTCGCCACCACCCGCCCGGAAACCCTGCTGGGCGACACGGCCGTGGCCGTGCACCCGGACGACGAGCGCTACCAGCACCTGATCGGTCAGCATGTACTGCTGCCGCTGGTAAACCGCCGGATTCCCATCGTGGCCGACCACCACGCCGACCCGGAAAAAGGCTCCGGCTGCGTCAAGATCACCCCGGCGCACGATTTCAACGACTACGCCGTAGGCAAGCGCAACAACCTGCCGATGATCAACGTGATGACCCAGGATGCGAATATCCGGGACATCGCCGAGGTCTTCAACTCTGACGGCACCGAGAACACCGACATCGACGGCACCATGCCCAGAGCCTATGCCGGTCTGACCCGCGAGGCCGCCCGCAAGCAGATCGTGGCGGACATGGAAGCCGAAGGCCTGGTCGAGAAAATTGAAGACCACGTACTGAGCGTGCCCCGTGGCGACCGCTCCGGCCTGATCATCGAGCCGATGCTCACAGACCAGTGGTTCGCCGATGCCAAGACCCTGGCCAAGCCGGCCATCGAAGCTGTAGAAGACGGCCGTATCCAGTTTGTGCCCAAGCAGTACGAGAACATGTACTTTGCCTGGATGCGCGACATCCAGGACTGGTGTATCTCCCGCCAGCTCTGGTGGGGCCACCGGATTCCGGCCTGGTACGACGCCGAAGGCAACATCTATGTCGGCCGCAACGAAGACGAAGTACGCCAGAAGCACAACCTGGCTGCGGATCTGGAACTGAAACAGGACGACGACGTGCTGGACACCTGGTTCAGCTCCGCCCTGTGGACTTTCGGTACCCTCGGCTGGCCGGAGATCACCGAGCGCCTGAAAACCTTCCACCCCACGGACGTGCTGGTGACCGGTTTCGACATCATCTTCTTCTGGGTTGCCCGGATGATCATGATGACCATGCACTTCATGAAAAACGAAGACGGCACCCCGCAGGTGCCGTTCAAGACCGTTTACGTGACCGGCCTGATCCGGGACGAGCACGGCGACAAGATGTCCAAGTCCAAGGGTAACGTGATCGACCCGCTGGATATGATCGACGGTATCAGCCTGCCGGATCTGCTGGAAAAACGCACCGGCAACCTGATGCAACCGAAGCTGGCCGAAAAGATCGGCAAGCGCACCGAGAAGGAATTCCCGGAAGGCATCGCCGCCCACGGCACCGACGCCCTGCGCTTCACCCTGGCAGCCATGGCCACCACCGGCCGTGACATCAACTGGGACATGAAGCGCCTGGAAGGCTACCGCAACTTCTGCAACAAGCTGTGGAACGCGGCCCGCTACGTACTGATGAATACCGAAGGCGAAGACTGCGGTATCAACAACGAACCAGTAGAACTGTCCCTGGCGGACCGCTGGATCATCAGCGAGCTTCAGCACTGCGAGCAGGAAGTGATCCGTCACCTGGACCAGTACCGCTTCGATCTGGCCGCCTACGCCCTGTACGAATTCATCTGGAATGAGTATTGCGACTGGTATCTGGAACTGTCCAAGCCCGCCCTGAGTGACGACAGCGCCAGCGCCGAGGCCAAGCGCGGCACTCGCCGCACGCTGGTTCGGGTTCTCGAAGCAGTACTGCGCCTGGCGCATCCAATGATGCCGTTCATCACCGAAGAAATCTGGCAGCGCATCGCGCCGCTGGCCGGCAAACAGGGCGACAGCATCATGCTGCAGCCCTACCCGCAGCCGGACGCCAGCAAACAGGACGCCGCCGTGGCCGCGGATATTGAATGGTTGAAAGGGGTGATCGTTGCCGTGCGGAATATTCGCGGTGAGATGAACATCTCTCCGGGCAAGCCGGTGCCGGTGCTACTCAAAGGCGGCAACGCCGACGATCAGCGCCGCCTGAACGACAACCGCCAGTTCCTGATGTCCCTGGCCAAGCTGGAGAAGCTGGAATGGTTCGAGGGCGACAAGGCTCCCATGAGCGCCACCCAGCTGGTGGGCGAAATGGAAGTGCTGGTGCCCATGGCCGGCCTGATCGACAAGGACGCCGAACTCAAGCGCCTGGACAAGGAGCTGGAGCGCCTGAACAAGGAAATCGGCCGCCTGGAAGGCAAGCTGAACAACGAGAAGTTCACCGCCAAGGCTCCGGCTGAAGTGGTCGAGAAGGAAAAAGAGAAGCTGAAGGATGCCCAGGGCAGCCTGCAGCGACTGAGCGCACAGCGGGCTGAAATCGAGGCCATGTAAGGCCATGATTGCCATACTCGGCGCCGGCTCCATGGGCCGGCTCTGGGCCGCAACGCTACCTGCATGGCAGGTAGCGTTTGTGCCCCGCCCGGGCCAACGCCCGGAACCTGTCCACTACCGCTTTCAGCCCATCGAAGGCGAGCCATTCAACGTCACCGTTCCCTGGCTTCAACCCGGCCAGTCACCAGGCCTGTTACTGGTAACCACCAAAGCCGGCGATACCCTCGAAGCCCTCACGTCTGCCCTGCCCTCAGTGCCATCATCAACACCCATCGTGTTGTTCCAGAATGGACTCGGGAGCCAGCAACAAGTTGCCGAAACCTGGCCGGAAAGGCCTGTGCTCGCGGCCTCCACCACCGAAGGCGCCAACCGGCCGCAGGCAGGCCTGACGGTTCACGCCGGTCGCGGTACTACCTGGCTAGGTGCACTTAACCCTGCCGGGCAAGCCCATGTAGAACCGGTGGCGCAACAGCTTGCCACCAGCGGCCTGGCAGTCCAGCCGGAACAGGATATTCTCGGCCGGCTCTGGCAGAAACTGGTTATTAATGCCGGCATCAACGCCTTTACCGCCCTGCTCGACGGCCCCAACGGTGAGATTCTGGGCCAGCCGTTCTATCTGAAATGGATCGATCCGATGTGCCAGGAAATCAGCCAGCTTCTGGATGCCGCGGGGCAAACCTCCGTTACTCCGGATAGCCTGCGGGAAACCATCGAAGCCGTAGCCCGGAAAACCGCCGCAAACACGTCATCGATGCGCGCAGATATGCTGGCGGGCCGAGAAACCGAGATAGACTTCATCAACGGTTATCTAACTCGCCTGGGCCACCGGTACAACATTGCCGTACCAGTGAACCAAATGCTCACCGAACAGGTAAAACAACTCAACTGATCACTACAGAAGGGAGTTCAAACCATGGGTAATCGCCTGTCAAAGATCTACACCCGCACCGGAGACGATGGCTCTACCGGCCTGGCCGATGGCAACCGGATTGCCAAGAACGCCCAGCGAGTGGAAGCGATGGGAACCGCCGATGAGCTGAACTGCCATATCGGTATCCTGGTGGAAACCTTACCGGCGGATGATGCGCTGATTGAGGTGCTTCGCCGCATCCAGCACCACCTGTTCGATCTGGGCGGGGAATTTGCCATTCCGGGCAGCAAAGTCATCGGGGATGAGCACATCACCTGGCTGGAAACCACGCTGGACCATTACAACGAAGGCCTGCCTCCCCTGAAGAACTTCATCCTGCCCGGCGGCTCCACTGCTGCGGCTCATTGCCACATGGCCCGCGCTGTTTGCCGGCGCGCCGAGCGGGTAGTTGTGGCCCTGGGCCACGAAGACTCCATCAACACCGCCTCCCGCCACTATCTGAACCGGCTGTCCGACCTGCTGTTCGTAGTTGCGCGGGTACTGGCCCGCAGGGACGGCGCCCAGGAAATTCTCTGGGAGCAAAAAAAATCCGGTCTCTGAGGGCCGGATTCCTGCCTGCCGGGCATCATACGATCCCGGCAATCACCAACAGCGCGATGGCGCAGATCCACACCAGCATGCTGCGGCTGAGCAAATCCCGCATGGCCCGAATGCTACGGCCACCGAATTTCGGCCAGTCATCGGCGTATACCTGGCCGAACCGTTCCGGATCCAGGGCATAGCCCGTCAGGGAGCCGCTGGCAGCGGTCATCAGCACATTGTCTGTCGGCTTGCCGAACCCCGGCACCACCAGACGGATGGATCGGGACCAGCCCGCCAGGTCCCCAGCCACGCCAAAGGTACAAGCCAGTAGACGAGACGGCACCCAGGCCATAATGTCTGCCGCGATGGCAAAGCGCTGCCGGGCAGCCGGCTGGGGCCACTGCTCTGCCAGTGCCACCAGTCCACGGGCAATGACTGCCAGCCAGATTCCGCCAACCACATACCAGAACACCACCAGGAAAAACCGCTCGAACACCGATACCATCAAGGCACGGGAAACCGACAAATGCATCACTTCTGCGCTTTGCGCACTGCCCCGCTCATCCTCCAGCAAACGGTCTTCGATATGATGCCAGGCTCCCTGCATGTCACCGCGGCCCCAGGCCTCAGTGTAGGCCTCCAGTACGGGGCGCCAGCCGGGCACGCCCATCATCAGCACCAGAACGATCAGTTCCACGGGGTAAACCACAACACGAATACCACCGTAACCGGCCGCCAGAACCAAGGCCCCCAATAACACAGCAGGGCCGAGAGCCAGTAACAGGCCTAAAAACAGGGAACCTTCTTTGCCGGCCTTGCTGCGGGCCCCGATATGCAGCCAGGATCGCCACAGGTCGTCACTGGATAACACACCGAGCCGGTCAAGGCGCTGCCGGATCACATAGGCGAGCAGAAAAACCACCAGTACCATTCAGGCATTCTCCGTTGTGCTTAAAACGCGATGGAAGTGCGCCCACTGGAAGGCCTCACCGGGGTCCGTCTTTCTGCCCGGGGCAATATCGCAGTGGCCGGTAATCCGCTCTGCCGTAATCGCCGGCCAGGCAGCCCGAACCAGGGCAGCCAGACGGGCCAGGGACTGATACTGGGCATCGGTGTAGGGCACGTCGTCTGCCCCTTCCAGTTCGATACCGATGGAAAAGTCATTGCACTCTTCCTCGCCATCAAAACAGGAGCGCCCGGCATGCCAGGCGCGGTCGAGGCAGCTGACAAACTGAACCACCGAGCCGTCTCTGCAGATAAGCCCATGGGCGGAAACCTGCAAATCTGCAATGGTCTGGAAATAGGGATGAGCGTGAGGATCCAGCCGGTTACAGAAGAATTCCTCGATATGGCCACCGCCGAACTCGCCCGGCGGTAAGCTGATGTTGTGTACCACCAGTAACGAAATGGCAGCACCCTCGGGGCGGGGGCCGAAATTCGGGGAAGGACACCAACGGGCATCCGGGAACCGGCCCGTCGTTCGAAGCTGTTCGACCCGGGCGTTGAAGTGTTGATCAGGCAAGGTGCATCCAGATACGCAATGGGTGACTCGATCCGGAGATTGAATCACAAAGTCCATTCCGATGCCACGGAGTCGCCTGCAGCGGTCAGTCCTTGCGACTGTAGCGCAGGTTGTCGATGATGGATTCCAGGGCCCGGTCAAAAATCAGGCCATCGTCCAGCATGCCGATCAAACCGGTCTGCATGGCTGTCGCCAGTTCTTCCCGCTGATACTCAGCCACCTTGGCACCACTGCGGTTCACGAAGATGTACTTGCCGGTAGCCTTGATAAACGCTGCCAGCTTGCAACGCAGGCGGGCGTCGTCGTCGCGCTTGAGCTCCACCCACGAACCAACCCGCATCTGATCCGCCCGGGCAAGCCATTCCGGATCAATGGTAGCTTCGGGCTCCGGTTCTGGTTCTGGCGCAACGTCCGGCTGGGGCACAGGCTCCGGAGCCAAGGCAACTTCTGGCTCGGCCTGGACAGCCGGCCCAGGTTCTGAAACCTCAGGCAGCTCGTCCACAACCGGCTCGTCTTCAACCTCTACCGGTGCGGTTACCAGCTTCTGGAACGCATCTACGTGGGCCAGCTCCAGGTCGCGAACGGCATTGTCGGTAGCAAACGGATCCCAGGAAATTTCCTTGAGGGCTGCCCGCAGGTCTTCCACAACGCCCGGAATCGCCCTCAGCAACTCGGCACGGGTAGAATCGGTAATCGGGCTCGGGTCCACCGTCCAGACCAGGCGGGTGACCAGTTCGCAGGCATCTTGCCACTGAGGACTTTCTTCGCCCTGGCGCAGCATGATCCACTGCAGATAGCGGGTGCACGGGCCGTCCAGCAACGCTCGGATAGCCTCGGGGATGTCCCGGCCTTCGGCCTGCTCCAGCATGACATCTTTTGCCGCCTGGCTTGCCCTTTCCTGCCGTGCCCGGCCCTCTTCGGCATCACGCAGGCGCTGCTCGACCAGCTCACGGCGGCGACGGTCCAGGTCCATGAAGTGGCCGAAGTCTTTCAGCAGTTCTTCAAACAGGTCGACGCTGTCGGTGAACTCGGCCAGCACCCGGCCGACCACTTCTTCGATTTTTTCCCGCAGGGGGTCACGCATGCCCGGCCGCTTTTCATTCCAGCCGATTGCCGCCAGCGCCAGTTCGTTCAGCAACTTGCGCGCCGGATGGCCACCGCGGTTGAAGAAGTTGCGGTCGCTCAGGGCCACTTTCAGCACCGGAATCTGCAACCGGGCAATCAGCGACTTCATCACCGGGTGCAGCTGACGGTCGTCCAGGATGAAGTCAAACAACATGCCCACCAGGTTGATCACATCGCCGTCGACCTGGGTGACAGAAACACTGGAACCTTCAGCGGGCTGCAATACCGGCTGCAGCTGCTCCCGAAGGGGCATAACCTGCTCAACCTGTGCCTCATCCCGGCTGAGTGCCTGCAGCTCGGTCAGGCGAGCCAGCAAGCGACTGGTGTCCAGTACATTGCCGCCAGCGGCGGGCCGGGAAACAACACCGGTATCGCCACCCTGCCGCAGCAAAGCGCTCAATTCGTTGAAGGTAGCACTGGCCAGTTGGCTGCCGGCATCGTCAGCAGGAGCCTGGGGCATTGCCTCGGCCTGCTGCGGCGCGGCGGGCGGGACTGGCTGGCTGGCTGGCCTTGAAGGCGCCGGCGCACGGCCGACCGGGGCATTCTTCATGCCCGGCAACACGCCTTCGGAAATCAGTGTCTGGTTACATGTCTGGTAGAACTGCTCCAGCTTGTCTGCCAGCAAGCGCTCGAACAGTTTCAGGACAACCAGCTTGGCCCGGATGTCGATATCCAGGTCTGAACAGGCTTCAGCGATACCGCCGCAAATAACCTCGGCGCTCAGGGGAATCTGGTCATCAGCCAGTTCCAGCTCGGGAACCAGGTGCCGTACCCGGGCCGCAAGCATGCGAACCTGCTCCTGGTGGCGGTTACGCAGGCGATTGGTCAGGCTTTCAACGGCTACCTGCTCTTCAAGCTCGGAATGCTCGACCAGGCTCAGGGTGTCCTGGTTAACCTCTTCCAGGGAGCCGCCGGAACGCACCGGCTTGAACCGGCCCAGCTCGTTAAAGGCCTGGCTGACATACTGCAACACGGAAAGCGACATCGCCCGGCGGCGCAGCCGGAGCTCCCGCATGGCATCAAAATAGGCGGATTGATCTTTGTTCGAACCGGCACGATCGGCCAGGGAGAACAGGCTGTCGTCCGCCTGTTCGAAAAAGCTGGCGAGTACGGATTTCAGTTCCTGACCCGCAGTGTCACGCAACCTGACCAATGCAGCAGGCAACGTAAACCGGCCCGCCGGCCTGTGGCCAGCTAATCGGACAACCTTGCTATCGTGCGCCATGGACTTGCTCCGGGATCGAATCTGCGTGACAAACTTATATTACTCCGCGGCTCTATGATACGACCAGTTGCCGTCACCTTGTGTCAGTTTTTGTCACCATTTGTTTCCGACACAAGACGTTGAAATTCATGGTGGCATTTTGTGAATTGCCGGGGTAGCAGTAGAATTGCCCCGCAGCCGTTAATTCCACCCCACTGACCAGCGGAAAAACACCATGATTGCCCCCGAACTGCTCCGACAGGCCCGTATTGAATCCGTAGCCCACAGCCTCCGGGAAGACATCGGGGACGGCGACATCACCGCCATGCTGATTCCTGCAGACAAAACCGCCCGCGGCCGGGTCATCACCCGCGAGAACGCCAGGCTGGCCGGTGTGGAGTGGGTCAACGAAGTCTTCCGGCAGGTAGACCCCAACGTAGAGCTGGAGTGGCTGTTCAGGGACGGCGACGATGTGCCGGCCGATGCTGTACTGTTCCGCATGCAGGGCCCTGCCCGCTCGCTACTGACGGCTGAGCGGTCTGCCCTGAACTGGCTACAGACACTCTCTGCCGTCGCCACCCAGTGCGCCGGCTACGCGGCCAGGGTTGCCCATACCAAGGTACGCTTGCTGGATACCCGAAAGACCCTGCCCGGCCTGCGGCTGGCGCAAAAATACGCGGTGACCTGTGGCGACTGTGACAACCACCGGATCGGCCTATGGGACGCTTTCCTGATCAAGGAAAACCACATCGCGGCCTGTGGCTCTATCGCCCGGGCCGTTGCTGAAGCGCACCGCATTGCGCCGGGCAAACCGGTTGAGGTGGAAACCGAGAATATGGACGAGTTCACCCAGGCCCTGGACGCCGGTGCCGACATTATCATGCTGGACGAGTTTTCACTGGAGGATATGGTTGAAGCGGTCAAGCTGACTGCAGGCCGCGCCAGGCTTGAAGCCTCCGGCGGCATTAATGAGCAAACCCTGGTGCCAATTGCCGAGACCGGAGTGGACTACATTTCGATCGGCGCCCTGACCAAAGACGTCAAGGCCATCGACCTGTCGATGCGGCTGGAATAACCCGGCCAGTTACCGGGCTCAGGACCGGGTCAGCAACCGGTCCATTTCTTCCAGCGCCTTCACCAGGCCCTGCCCGGATTCCGGACGCCCCCGGAAATGCTCTTCCGCCATGGGCGCAATCCCGGACGCAGACGGCAGCGGATGATTGTGCTCAACCAGCACTTTCATGCGTTCCAGAAACACAAACTGCAGCCACTGCGGAAACTCCATGGTATCCAGGCAGAATGGCTGGGTGCTCTGAAACGCCTCTTGCGGTGGCGGCTCGGCCTGCCAGACTCCCAGCTGCCGGAGTTCGATCTCTATCTGCAGCAGTCCGTCAGTCAGCAGGTCGAGGTGTTGGTTTTCGTCACTCATGGGTTCTGATCAATCCTGAAGCGGTTCCAGCTCCACCGACTCCCCGTGCAGCACCCTGTAGAGGTCTTCGAACTGACGGGTCAGGCCGTGTTTCGGAGCCATATGAATGAGTGGTTGCCGGCTCTGGTGGGATTCTTTCATCTTCACCGAGCTGGAAAGCCTCACCGGCAATACCGGCAAACCTTCCTCCAGCAGCTCCTTAACCAGCTGTCTCGGCAAGCTGGCCCGGGGCTGGAACTGGTTGGCAATGATACCTTCAACCACCAGTTCTTCGTTATGATCTTCCTGCAACTCCCGGATTTCGTTGAGAATGTTATAAAGCGCCTGGCGGGAGAAATCGTCGCAATCAAACGGAATCAGGCAACGCTGGGCCGCAATCAGCGCCGAACGGGTATAGAAATTCAGGGCCGGGGCTGTGTCGATGTAGATTTCATCGAACGACTCGCTGAGTTTTTTCAGATACTCCCGCAACTTGTAGATCTTGTGCTTGGCTTCAAGCTTGCGCTCGAGAAAATCCAGTTCCGGACTGGACGGCAGCACAAACAGGTTATCAAACGGCGTGGCATGCACAAACTCGTCCGGGCGCCGGTTGAACATGCTGAACGCCACGGTTTGCTCCATCAGGTCCGCCACGGTATCCCGCAGTTCAGATGCAGGCTTGCCGAGCAGGTAGTGACTGGAGTTGCCCTGTGGGTCCAGGTCTACCACCAGCGTGCGCTTGCCCCGGGCCGCACTGATGGCCGCCAGGTTACAGGTGATGCTGGACTTGCCCACACCACCTTTCTGATTGAATACAACCCGTCTCATGTTGTCTCTCCAGTAAACACTTGTAGTTATTGATCTGTGACTACCAGCCCATCACGGTTTTAACAAAGGGGATGGTGAGCCGGCGCTGGGCCTGCAGCGAGTTCTCATCGAGAGAATCCAGGATGGCCAGCAGCTCGCCCAGCCTTCGGGGAGCCCGGCGCATGATGAAGCTGGCGACTTCGTCGGTCATCACCATGCCTCGCTGTTCCGCCCGGGCCACCAGGATGCGCATGCGGTCTTCATCCCGGTACACGCCCAGCTGCACCAGCAGGCCGTGGGCCAGCCGGGAACCGAGATCCGCCAGGCCAAAGGGTAACGAGGCGGGCACTTCCGACATCGACACCACCAACAAACCGCGCCGATCCAGGATCCGGTTATACAGATGGAACACCGCCTCTTCCCAGCGAGGATCGCCCGCCAGCTTGTCCAGGTCATCCAGACAGACTACATGACGGGTCTCTAACCCCGATAATGCATCCGGGCCAAATGGCAACAACTCTTCGATGCTGATACACACAGCACTCTGGCCAAGCTGCTCTACCCTGTGGCAGACCGCCTGTAACAGATGGCTTTTGCCGGTATCGGAATCGCCACAGATCACCATCACCGGCAGGTCGTGGTTTTGCTCACACAGGGTTTCCAGCCTGCGGGCGGCATCGCGGTTACGGTCGCCGTGGAAATTGTCAAAGCGGGCATCGTCACGCAGCCGGACACCTAGGGCCATCTGGGAGGCAGTAGTCATGATCGCTTCATCCTTAAGGCCCGCAAACTCCATACAATCACATAGTGGCAGCCGCTGAAGATGGCAGAACCCGCCACCAGCCAGACACCCGCATCAATCACCCAGGGCTGCATCGGCCAGCCCGCCAGCAGGATGATAATGGCCAGGGCCACCAGGATCTGCACCAGCGTGTTGATCTTGCCGGGCACACTCGGCGCCATTTCGAACCGGCCAATGCCGTAATGAAACGCCAATGCCCCGCCAACAATCGCAATATCCCGCGCCAGAACCAGCATAAACAGCCACACCGGCAGGATACCGGTGATGGTAAGCATCAGGTAGGTGGTAATCAGTAACGCCTTGTCGGCCAGGGGGTCAGCAATGGCCCCTACCCGCGTGCGCCAGTTGAAATAGCGGGCGAGAAAGCCATCAACGCCATCGCTGATGGCAGCCACGAGGAAAATCAGCAATGACAACCGGTAGTTGCCATCCAGCAGCGCACCTGCAAACGGAATGATCAACACCATCCGCATGAAGGTCAGGGCATTGGGAATCCAGCGCCACTGTGTTGATTTCACCCGGCTGCCTCCGTCAATTTATCAGCCGTCTTCACCACTGCTGACAACCGGGGACGGCTGCCAGCGATAGTTAAGCACCTGATAGAGGGATTCAAAGGCCTGTTCGGCATCCTGCTCATCGGCGGGCTGCGTCTGTTCGAACTCACCTTCAACCGGTACAAAGCGCGGATCAAGCGCAATGTACTCTTTCAGCTGCTCCAGCTCGCCGGTAAACGCAATCCGCGCGGTCAGCCGTTCGCCGCGAATGCGGGCAGCGCTCACCGAGACTACCGGTGTCAGGCCTTCAAGCACCTTGTTGATCCGCCCGTAGTCCGCCAGTGTGGATACTCCGTCGAACACCACATCCACCTTGGGCGAGTCCCCGATTTCACCGGCTGAAACCGCGTAGCGGCTGGCGTACTGTTCGGCCCAGTAATCGACCACGGCCTGGGCCAGGTCATCCGGATTACCGGCAGATACCGAACGCTCGGCAGCGTCCATACCCATGCCGTCCACAACCCAGCCGGCGCGCCACTGGCCACCGGAGCGGCTCACCCGGACGAGGGCAAGGACGTCATAGGAGACATCTTCAGATGCCTTCTGGATGCGCCCGATAAATTGCCCCCAAAGATCAGACAGCAACGCCCGGTCACTGCCCTGGTTCTCGGACGGAAATTCGATCGGCAAGCCCCGGACACCAGCCGCCTGCCGGAACGCATCACGCCACTCGGCACCGGCGCCGGAGCGGGTCAGCAAACTGCGACTACCGCGATCCTCTACCGCCACCCAGGCGAGGGTCAGTGGGCGGTTAGCACCCCAGACCGGCGCACCAATCGAGGCCAGGGCCCGGTTAACGCCAACGGCACCAAAACTCATCCGCAGCCGTGACTGGCCAGCCTCGCTGCCAACCTGGTAGGCCTGCAACAGGCTTTCCGCCTCGGACAACACCTGATCAATGCCTTCTCGCTGCAATACATCCCGACTGCCGGACACCCGCACCATTACCTGGCGCAGACCATCGGCATAGCCCTGCTGCAACGCGGCGGAAGAACCGCCCTGCACCGGAACGTCGGCGTTGTACAGCCCGGATACAGAGACTGCCGCGGCCGGAGTGGCCAGGGCCAGCAATGCAGACAATACTGGCCAAAGCAGCCAAGGCCTGGAATTTTTCCGTCGTGATTCAGTCATGTAACACCCTGCCGTTCCCATGAATGGCGCACAGGATACACCATCACCATTGACTAGAGTAGCAAGAGCCCCTGTTGCAGGTTCGCAATAAAGGCAGGCAATTCCCGAGACTAAGCGGGAATTCCATTTGGAGCCCCCGTGCGCACCTGTTAAAATCCGCCGCTTGACCCACAGGCCAACGGTTAACATTCCATGAGCGAACAGAAGCCCTCCCTTACCTATCGTGACGCCGGCGTTGATATCGATGCCGGCAACGAACTGGTCAACCGCATCAAGAATACCGCAGCCAGGACCCGTCGTCCTGAAGTGCTCGGCGGTCTTGGCGGTTTTGGTGCGATGGTATCCATCCCGGCAGGTTACAAGGAGCCGGTACTGGTATCCGGCACCGATGGCGTGGGCACCAAGCTTCGCCTTGCCATGCAGCTGCAAAAGCACGACAGCATCGGTATCGACCTGGTGGCGATGTGCGTGAACGACCTGGTCGTTGGCGGTGCCGAGCCCCTGTTCTTCCTGGATTACTACGCCACCGGCAAGCTGAATGTCGACATTGCAGCCCAGGTAGTAGAAGGCATCGGTAAAGGCTGCGAGCTTTCCGGCTGTGCCCTGGTAGGCGGTGAAACTGCCGAAATGCCGGGCATGTACGAAGGCGACGACTACGACCTGGCCGGCTTCTGCGTAGGCGTAGCAGAGCGCAGCGACATCATCGATGGCAGCCGTGTACAGCCAGGCGATGTACTGCTGGCCCTGGGCTCCTCCGGCCCGCATTCCAACGGCTACTCGCTGATCCGCAAGATCATCGAAGTCAGCAACGCGGATCTCAGCCAGCCCATGGGTGACAGCACCCTGGCCGATGCGCTGATGGCCCCGACCCGCATTTACGTGAAAAACCTGCTGCAACTGATCCGCGAAGTCGATGTGCGCGCACTGTGCCACATCACCGGTGGCGGCCTGCCGGAAAACATTCCCCGGGTACTGCCGGCCGGCACCGTTGCCGCCATCGATACCCGTAGCTGGGAACTGCCCCCAGTCTTCCAGTGGCTGCAGGACGCAGGCGGCGTGGCCGCTGAAGAAATGTACCGCACCTTCAACTGTGGTATTGGCATGATCGTGTGTGTACCGGCTGACCAGAAAGACCTGGCCATCGATACCCTCAATGCCATGGGCGAGAAAGTCTGGCAGGTTGGCGTTATGGAAGCCGCCGATGCCAGTGATGCCGAGCCGAAGGTGCGCTACGCACCGGAGCTGCTGAAGGCATGATGGCAGACCCAGCACCGCTACCGACCATTGTTGTTCTGGCTTCGGGCAGCGGCACCAACCTTCAGGCCCTGATAGACGCCAGCCGTGAACGGGATTTCCCCGGCGAAATCCTCGCCGTTGGCTGCAACCGCCCCGGTGCCTTCGCGCTGGAGCGGGCAGCCCAGGCAAACATCAAAACCTTCGTGGTGGACCACAAGAAGTATGGTTCCCGCGAGGAGTTTGATGGCGCCCTGATGGCCGAGCTGCGCCGCCTGAACCCGGACGTGATCGTACTGGCCGGTTTCATGCGCATTCTGACCGCCGACTTTGTGCGGGCATTCCGGGGCCGGATGCTGAACATCCACCCTTCCCTGCTGCCAGCCTATACCGGCCTGAATACCCACCAGCGGGTGCTCGATGCCGGCGACAAGGTACACGGTGTATCCATTCACTTCGTTACCGAAGAACTCGATGGTGGCCCGGTAATCGCACAGGCCGAAGTCGCGGTTCAATCGGACGACAATGCAGAATCACTGGCCGAGCGGGTACAGCAGCAGGAACATGTGCTTTACCCCATCGTGGTGCGCTGGTTCTGCGAAGGCCGTATTCAGCTGACCGCCGACGGCGTCCAGTTTGACGGCAAACTTCTGCAACACCCCATGCGGCTGACAGCCAGCTGAACAGTTTGTCATCCTCCTGAGCACCGGGAACAGCTAGACTGTCGCAAGCATAGACAGAGAAAGAGGCAACCGGATGCAAAGAAACCCAGACGTCACCAGAACTTCCGCCCTGCTGGCCGGGCTTTTGTCCGGCCTGTTTGCGCTATCCGCCAGCGCTGCCGACGCCAGCCCTGAGCTTACCCCGTACGAAGCCAGCTACACCGCTTCCATGTCAAAGGGTGTCAGTCTGAATGGCGAAGGCGTGCGCACGCTGACCGACCAGGGAAACAACGTCTGGCTGTACCGCACAGACGTTGACTCCTTCATTGCCGATATCGACGAATCACTGATCTTCAAGTGGCAGGACGGCCAGGTCATTCCCCTGCGCTATCGCTACCGGTTGTCAGGATTTCTGATTAAAGATCGCGAACAGGCCATCGATTTCGACTGGCAGAAAGGTATGGCCAGGGGCTCTTACCGGGGCGAGTCGTTCAACGTTGAGCTGAGGGAAGGCACCCTAGACCCGCTGGGCTACCAGCTGCAACTGCACCAGGACCTGAAAGCAGGCAAACGGGACGTCACCTACCATGTGCTCGACAAGGGTGACTACGATGAAGACCGGTTCTCGGTGATTGATGAAGACAGCCTGAGCGACCGGGGCCGCACCATGAACACCCTGAAAGCGGAAAAGGTTCGCGGCGAGAATGCCCGGCGCCAGACCCTGATGTGGTTTGATCCAGCCCAGGACTACCTGCTGGTCCGGCTGCTACAGGTAGAGCCGGACGGCAGCGAATACGAACTGAAGCTTAGAGATGCCCGGGTTCAGGACTGACCGGCCCGGCCGAACTCCCGCCATACCGCTTTGACCTCATCCGCGATGATACGCAGGCCTTCCGCCACCTGCGCATCATCCTGGGAGTAGGTAACCCGCAAGCATTCGTGACGATGCTTCCAGTCGTCATCCGGCAGGCCCGGGAAGAAATAGTGCCCGGACACCACCAGCACTCCCCGCTCTTTCAGGCGCTGATACAGCGCCAGGCTGGAAATCGGCAAATCCGGAAACCATAGCCACAGGAACATGGCACCTTCCGGTTTGTGGATGTACCAACGGCAGCTGTCTTCGCCCATAGCGTCACGGAACGCTGCCACGGCCTTTTCCATTTTCGCCTTATAGAAGGGGCACACCACATCCCGGCTGAGGGACAGGATTTCGCCAGAGCGCACCAGCGGCTCCGCCAGCATGGCGCCAAAGCTGCCAGTGGCCAGGTTCATGATGGCATTGATGCCGGACAACGCCTTGATGATGGGCTCTGCGGCAATCACGATACCGGTACGGGCAGCCGGCAAACCGAGTTTGGACAGGCTCAGGCACAGTATGATCTGCTCGTTCCAGGTGGGCTTCGCATCTACAAACAACAGGCTCGGGAATGGCGTGCCGTAGGCGCCATCGACAATCAGGGGAATATTCTGCTGGCGGGCCATCTCTTCCAGCCGCGCCAGCTCTTCATCGGTGATGACATTACCGGTGGGATTGGTCGGCCGGGAGACACAGATTGCACCGGTTTCACCCGTAACTTCCACCGCATCAAAATCCACCCGGTATTTGAATTCGTGGGCATCGGTAAACGAAATGTCAGGCTGTACCGCCCTGAACAAGTCTGAGTCTATGCCCGCATCGGCATAGCCGATGTATTCTGGCGCCAGCGGCAGCAGGATGTGCTTGCGCTGGCCCTCGCCATAATCGCCGCCAAACATGTTGAACAACATGAAGAAGGCGGCCTGGCTGCCATTGGTCAGAGCGATATTTTCCGGCTTCAGGCCCCAGTTGTATTCCTTGTTCAGCAGCTCCGCCAGCGAGGCAATGAACTGCTTCTCACCCTGAGGGGGATCGTAGATACCCACCAGCCGGCGCACCTGCCCTTCGTCTGCCGCCATACCCGCCAGGATTTCCTGCACCCGCTCCTGAATTTCCGGGATGTGCCCGGGATTACCACCCCCCATCATGATCATTCCCTCGCCGGAGGCCATGGCATTGCCAAGGTCATCCATCAGGGAAGTGATACCGGCGTCGGCGGTAAATTTACGACCAAAAGCAGAGAGTTTCATGGCAGTTATCCGTTCAACAGGCAATTCAACAGGTAGCTAACAAGTTTAATCTGAGCCGGAACGGCTCAGCTATCGAGGGAAATACCGAGATTGCTGACGCCGTCGTTGGCGGCCTCGGCCTTGAGTTCGGCAATGAAGTCTTCCCGGGGCGTACGCTGGCGCTTGAGGGCGAGCACGGTGTCACGCTGGAACAGCTTGTCTTCTTTTAGCAGGGGATGGTGCTCGAACATGCGGATCAGTTCATCGTCATCCATGCCCTCACCTTCGGACATTTCGACGAAGTCCATCACGGTCTTGGTGGCCAGCTGCGATGCTTCGGTTGCCCGATGCTTGTTGGGGTTCAGGCGGTTGAGCAGGGCCTGCTCCAGCAACTGGCAGAAGTCGAAGGCCGGGTATACGCCGTAGGCATCGTACTCGTCGACATTCGGGCTCAGGGTTTCAAGCTTGCTCAGCAGCTGGGGGATGGCCGCTTCGGAGGCGTCTTTTTGCAGCATGCCCCAGGCAAGGTCGAGCAGCTGGCGCATTTTACCGCCGCTTTTCATGCCGACTGCGTCTGCAAACAGTGCGTAGTTAGGGAAGGCCCGTTCGGCCAGGGTCAGCAGGAAGGCGCATTCGCGCCAGCCCTGCAGTTGTGAGACAGCTTTAAGAAACTGGTTGGCGTTCATGTCCTGGGCAGGGTCACGCCGGTCTGGCCAAGGTACTTGCCGCCGCGGTCTTTGTAGCTGGTTTCACAGATTTCGTCGGATTCGAAGAACAGCATCTGGGCCACACCTTCGTTGGCGTAGATTTTCGCCGGCAGGTTGGTGGTGTTGGAGAATTCCAGGGTGACCTGGCCTTCCCACTCCGGCTCCAGCGGGGTGACGTTCACGATGATGCCGCAGCGTGCATAGGTGCTTTTGCCCAGGCAAATGGTAAGCACGCTTCTGGGGATGCGAAAGTATTCCACGGTACGCGCCAGGGCGAAGCTGTTCGGGGGGATGATGCAGACGTCGCCGGTGTAGTTGACGAAGCTGTTTTCATCGAAGTTTTTGGGGTCTACGGTGGCGCTGTGGACGTTGGTGAAGATTTTGAATTCGTTGCTGCAACGTACGTCGTAGCCGTAGCTTGAGGTGCCGTAGGAGATGACTCGGCCTTTTTCGTTTTCCCGAACTTGTCCGGCTTCGAAGGGTTCGATCATGCCGTGTTGTTCGGACATCCGGCGGATCCACTTGTCGGATTTGATGCTCATGGGTGAATTCTCGTTTCCAGCTGGTGGGAAAATTGGGGCGTAGTTTACCTTGTCCCTTGATGGCTGTCGAAGGCTTGGCGTTCGCGATCCTTGTAGCCTGCTAGTTTGGAGTCTGAGGAAGTGAGGGGCGCTTTCCAAAAACCGCTACGAGCACACCCATGTGCGCTTCTCTCCGGCCATCCATGGCCTCCGACATTTTTGGAAAGCGCCCCTCACTTCCTCTGCACCGACTACTCGGAAATCGCTGCGGGGAGCATTTCGTTAAAACCTATATTCCATTGCAGCAGATTGTGCCTGGTGTCCTGATTCAGTGTTCGGTAACAGAAACACTGGAAATCGTTCCACCAAGATTCCGCTCCCGGGTAGACAGCTCAGCACCCACCCTTCTCGCGATATCAAGATACCGCCTCGCCACTTCGGAATCTGGCTCAGCAACAACCGTGGGTGAGCCGCTGTCGGTCTGTTCCCGGATGGTCATGTGCAGGGGCAGCTGGCCCAGCAGGACGGTTTGGTATTCTTCTGCGATGCGTTCGCCGCCGCCGTGGCCGAAGAGGGGTTCTTCGTGGCCGCAGTTGGAGCAGATGTGGACGCTCATGTTTTCGACGACGCCGATCACCGGGATGTCGACTTTGCGGAACATTTCGATGCCTTTTTTGCCGTCCAGCAGGGCAATGTCTTGCGGGGTGGTGACGATGACGGCGCCGGTTACCGGGACTTTCTGGCCGAGGGTGAGCTGGATGTCGCCAGTGCCGGGGGGCATGTCGACGATGAGGTAGTCGAGTTCATCCCACAGGGTTTGCTGGAGCAGTTGCATAACGGCGCCGCTGACCATGGGGCCGCGCCAGGCCATGGGGGTTTTGTCGGTGGTGACGAAGGCCATGGAGTTGGCTTGCAGGCCGTGGGCTTTGATGGGTACGAAGTATTTGTTCTCTCGTACGTCCGGGCGCTGGCCTTCGGGGACGCCGAGCATCATGCCGATGCTGGGGCCGTAGATGTCGGCGTCGAGGATGCCCACTCTTGCGCCTTCGGCTTGCAGGGCCAGGGCGAGGTTGACCGCTGTGGTAGATTTGCCCACGCCTCCCTTGCCGGAGGCTACCGCGATGATGTTTTTCACGCCCGGTACGGCCGGGAGGTCTTTGTTGATTTTGCAGGCGTGGATTTTCTGGCCCACGTTGACTTCGGCGCTTTCAACGCCGGCGACAAATTCCAGGGCATTGGCGACGATCTGTTTCAGGCCGCCGGCGATGCCTTTTGAAGGGTATGGCAACTCGACCATCAGGGTGACTTTGCCCTGTTCGTCTGCGCTCAGGCTTTTTACCGCGCCCAGTTCGTAGAGGTCTTTGTTCAGGTACGGGTCCCGGTATTCTTTTACGGCGGCCTCAAGGGCCTGTTGGGATATCTGGGTCATCGGGGTCTCCGGAATAAGCACATAAGCTTGATTGCAGGTGAAAAATGATGGCTTGGAAGGTATCATCTGTGGCCGTTTCTGACCATACGGGGTCTTCACCTGGAGCAAGCGGTTGCCGATGCTCCTGAGCCCTGTTTGTCTTTCCAACCCGTATCAACATAAGGTTCGGACATCACCATGACGCAAGCGAGCAAGCAACAGCGCGATATTCTGGTTACCAGCGCCCTGCCCTACGCCAACGGGCCCATTCATCTGGGGCACCTGCTGGAATACATTCAGACCGACATCTGGGTGCGCTACCAGAACATGCGGGGCCACAACTGCTACTACGTTTGCGCCGACGATGCCCACGGTACCGCCATCATGCTGCGGGCCGAGCGTGAGGGCATTACCCCCGAAGAGCTGATTGACCGGATTCGCCAGGAGCACCAGGAAGACTTTGCCGGCTTCCACATCCGCTTCGACAATTACTACTCCACGCACTCGGAGGAGAACCAGTATTTCTCCGAGTACATTTACCGCCAGATCCAGGAAAACGGGAATATTGCGACCCGCAAGATTACCCAGTTCTTCGATCCTGAAAAGGAAATGTTCCTGGCGGACCGGTTCATCAAGGGCACCTGCCCCAAGTGCAAGACTGATGACCAGTACGGCGATAACTGTGAAGCCTGTGGTGCCACCTATACCCCGGCGGAGCTGATCAACCCGCGCTCTGCGGTCTCCGGCGCTACGCCGGTGGAGAAGGAATCCGAGCACTATTTCTTCAAGCTGCCGGAGTTCCACGACTTCCTGAGCAAGTGGACCCGCAGTGGTGCCCTGCAGCCGCAGGTGGCCAACAAGCTGGCCGAGTGGCTGGATGCCGGCCTGCAGGAGTGGGACATCAGCCGTGATGCGCCTTATTTCGGCTTCGAGATTCCCGATGCCCCGGGCAAGTATTTCTATGTCTGGCTGGACGCGCCTATCGGTTACCTCGCCAGCTTCAAGAACCTGTGTAACCGCGAAGGCATCGATTTCGAGCATTTCTGGAAGAAAGATTCCACCGCCGAGGTGTACCACTTCATCGGCAAGGACATCATCAACTTCCACGCCCTGTTCTGGCCATCCATGCTGCACGATGCAGGTTTCCGTACCCCGACCGCTGTCTGGGCCCACGGCTTCGTGACGGTAAACGGCAAGAAGATGTCCAAGTCCCGCGGTACCTTCATCATGGCCCGCACCTACCTGGATCACCTGGACCCGGAATACCTGCGTTACTACTTCGCCGCCAAGCTGACCGGTGGCGTGGATGACATGGACCTGAACCTGGAAGACTTTGCCGCACGGGTGAACTCGGACCTGGTCGGCAAGGTGGTGAACATCGCCAGCCGCAGCGCCGGTTTCATTACCAAGCGCTTTGACGGCAAGCTAGGCAAGGTCACCGAGCAGGACAAACTGAAAGAGTTTATCGATGCCGGTGAGCAGATCGCCGAGTTCTACGAAGCCCGCGAATTCGGCCGTGCCATGCGCCGGATCATGGAACTGGCAGACATTGCGAACCAGTATGTGAACGATGAGCAGCCCTGGGTAATTGCCAAGCAGGAAGGCCAGGACGACAAGCTGCAGGCCATCTGCACCAACGCCCTGAATATGTTCCGCCTGCTGATGACTTACCTGGCACCGGTACTGCCGAAGACCGCAGATGCCGCGCAGTCGTTCCTGAACTCCCGCCTGGACTGGAACAACCGCGCCGCCCTGCTGGAAAACCACGGCATCGACAAGTTCAAGCCGCTGATGAACCGGGTGGATATGGCCCAGATCGAGAAAATGCTGGACGCTTCGAAAGAAGAAATGCCGGCAGCCGTCGGTCAGCCCGCAGCGGCGCCGGCCGCAGACCTGGAACCTGTGGCTGACGAAATCGAATTCCCCGACTTTGCCAAGGTGGACCTGCGGGTCGCCAAGATCGTCAAAGCCGAGCATGTGGAAGGCGCAGACAAGCTTCTTCGCCTGACACTTGATATAGGCCATGGCGAACGCAACGTGTTTGCTGGTATCAAGTCCGCCTACAAACCGGAAGACCTGGAAGGCCGTATGACCGTGATGGTGGCCAACCTGAAACCCCGGAAAATGAAGTTCGGCATGTCTGAAGGTATGGTTCTGGCCGCAGGCCCGGGTGGCAAGGAGATTTTCATCCTGTCTCCGGATTCCGGCGCCACACCCGGCATGCGGGTAATGTAAGCAGCAAGGCTGAGACGCTCCGATGACAGAGTATTTGCTGATACTGGTCAGCACCATTCTGGTGAACAACTTCGTGCTGGTGCAGTTCCTGGGACTGTGCCCCTTCATGGGGGTTTCCGGGAAACTGGAAACCGCCATGGGTATGTCGCTGGCCACCACGTTTGTGCTGACCTTGTCTTCGGTGTGCAGTTACCTGGCCTATACCTATCTGCTGGCACCGCTGGACCTGGCTTTCCTGAAAACCATCACCTTCATCCTGGTGATTGCGGTGGTGGTTCAGTTCACCGAAATGGTGGTGCGCAAAACCAGCCCCTTGCTGTACCGGGTACTCGGTATTTTTCTGCCGCTGATTACCACCAACTGCGCGGTTCTGGGCGTGGCCCTGCTTAACCTGAATAAAAACAACAACTTCGTTGAATCCGTGCTGTACGGCTTTGGCGCAGCGGCCGGTTTCTCCCTGGTGCTGGTGCTGTTTGCGGCCATGCGCGAGCGGATTGCCGTGTCTGATGTACCGGTTGCCTTTCGTGGCGCCGCCATTGGTATGATTACCGCAGGTCTCATGTCGCTGGCGTTTCTGGGCTTTACCGGCCTGGTTACGGTCTGACGGAGCAGTTGTTTTATGTGGACAAGCTTTCTGATTGCCGTTGTGGTTCTGCTGGCACTGGCGCTGGTCTTTGGCGGGTTGCTGGGGTTTGCCGCAGAGCGGTTCAGGGTTGAAGGCAATCCGCTGGTAGACCAGATCGATTCACTTCTGCCGCAGACCCAGTGCGGCCAGTGCGGCTTCCCCGGTTGCCGCCCCTACGCCGAAGCCATCGCCCACGGCGAAGCGATCAACAAGTGCCCGCCAGGCGGCGAAAGCACCATCAAGGCCCTGGCAGACCTGCTGGACGTAGAACCCCAGCCCCTGGATGCAGAACACGGCGTTGAACAGGCCAAGCGTGTCGCAGTCATTCGTGAAGATGAATGCATCGGCTGCACCAAGTGTATTCAGGCCTGCCCGGTAGACGCCATCCTCGGGGCCGCCAAGCATATGCACACCGTCATCGAAAGCGAATGCACCGGCTGCGACCTGTGCGTAGAGCCCTGCCCCGTTGACTGCATCGACATGGTCACCCTGGAGCCGGATATCCGCACCTGGACCTGGACACCACCGAAGCCCAACCTGATTGCCACGGACCGCCAGGGAGCCAGTACCTGATGACTCAGCTGTGGAATTTCGCCGGTGGCATTCATCCGCCGGAAAACAAGCACCAGTCCACCATCCGCCCCATTCAGCAAGCAGGCATTCCTGAGCGACTGGTTCTGCCCCTGCAGCAACACATCGGGGAGCCTGCAGAAGTGGCCGTCAACGTTGGCGACCGGGTACTCAAAGGCCAGGTTGTGGCCGATGTTACTTCAGGAATGGGCGTGCCGGTACACGCCCCTACCTCCGGCACCATTGAAACCGTCGAGCAGCTGCCGGTGCCACACCCGTCCGGTATGGCCGACTGGTGCGTGGTTCTGAAGCCTGATGGCGAAGACCGGTGGACAGAGCTGTCCCCGATTTCCGACTACAAACTGATGGACCGGGAACAGGTTCTGCAGATCATCCGGAATGCCGGCATTGCCGGTATGGGTGGCGCAGGCTTCCCCACCGATATCAAGCTGCGCCCGCCAAGGGACCGCAAGGTTGAAACCCTGATCCTGAACGGTGCCGAATGCGAGCCCTATATCACCGCCGACGACATGACCATGCGCGAGCATGCCGCCGAAGTGGTGTCCGGCATGCAGGTAATGGCCTGGATTCTTCGCCCTGCCCGCTGCGTGATCGGCATTGAAGACAACAAACCTGAAGCCATTGCCGCCATGCAGGCAGCGGTTCAGGGCACCCAGATCGAGATTGCGGTGATCCCCACCAAGTATCCTTCCGGTGGTGAAAAGCAACTGATCGAAATCCTGACTGGCCTGGAAGTGCCCAGTGGCGGCATTCCTGCAGATGTCGGCGTGATGTGCCAGAACATCGGTACCTCGCTGGCTGTCTCCAGGGCGGTTTTTGAAGGCAAACCCCTGATTTCCCGCGTGGTCACCCTGACCGGTGAAGCACTGCAACAGCCCGGCAACGTAGAAGCGCTGATCGGCACACCCATAAGTTATCTGCTGGCACAGGCCGGGCTGCGGCCGGAACAGCTCAACCGCCTGGTGCTGGGCGGGCCCATGATGGGCTATACCCTGCACTCAGATGACGTGCCGGTGGTAAAAACATCCAACTGCGTGATCGCAGCAACTGCCGGGGAACTTCCAGCTCCACCTCCGGAACAACCTTGTATCCGCTGCGGCCAGTGTGCGCTTGCCTGCCCCATGGAGTTGTTGCCACAACAACTGTTCTGGCACGCCAAGGCCGCCGAGTTCGAGAAAGCCGAACACCTGAACCTGTTCGATTGTATCGAGTGCGGCGCCTGCTCCTACGTGTGCCCTAGCTCAATCCCGCTGGTGCAGTATTACCGGTACGCCAAGGGCGAAATCCGCCAGCAGCGTGCAGAGCAGCTGAAATCCGACCATGCCCGGGAACGTTTCGAAGCCCGCCAGGCCCGCCTTGAGCGGGAGCAGCAAGAGAAGGAACAGCGCCGAAAGGAACGGGCCAGGGCCGCTGCAGAAGCCCAGGCAAAGAAACAGGCTGAAGCAGAACAGGCGGCACAGCAGGGCGAAGCCGTGGACGACCGTGCCGCCAAGGCCGCCCTGGTGCAGCAGGCGCTGGAGCGGAAAAAGGCCAAGGCCGCCAAAACCGCAGAAGCGGCTGCAGCTGCGCCTGCACCGCCTCAAGAGACTGCATCACCCGACACTACAGGGGAAGAGCAGGCGCTGCCGGATATCGAGGCACTGGAGAAGCAGCTTATGCAGGCTCAGGGCAAGCTCGATACCATGCAAGGCATGCTGGAAGAAGCCCGAGCCCAGCAGGCCGACAACGTGGACAAACTGGAGCGGGCCGTGGCCAAGAACCACGACCGGGTACAGCGAGCCGAACAGGCCCTGGCTGATGCCCGAAACGTTCTCGCTGAGCAAACCGGCTCCGCGGCATCCGAATAACCCATTGCAGGCTTATTGTTCATGGCATTAGTTCAACAGTCGTCACCCCATGCCCACAACGCCCGCCCTACGTCACGGGTCATGCTCTGGGTCATTCTTGCCGCCCTGCCCGGCCTGCTGGCCCAGACCCTGTTTTTCGGCTGGGGTAACCTGATCAATGTGGTGTGGTGTATCGCACTGGCACTGGCGGCCGAAGCCGCCATTCTGAAACTCCGCGGTAAGCCGGTGGCGTTTTTCCTGAAAGACAATACCGCGGCGGTAACCGGATTGCTGCTGGGCCTGTCCCTGCCGCAGTTTGCTCCCTGGTGGGTCTCCGGCATTGCGGTGATTACCGCCATCGTGGTGGCCAAGCAGCTATACGGCGGGCTCGGCTCCAACCCGTTCAATCCGGCCATGGTCGGCTATGCCCTGGTGCTTATTTCCTTCCCGGTGGCCATGACCACCAACTGGGCACAGGCGGCGACCCTTTGGGGCAATGCTCCCGGATTCGGCGAAACACTCAGCACCATTTTCTCCGCCAGTCAGACAACGGTCGACGGCTGGACCATGGCTACCCCACTGGATGAGTACAAGCACAAGATTGCCAGCCACACCGCCGCTGAAGTGCTGCAGCACCCGACATTCGGCGAGCAGATAGCCGCAGGCTGGGAATGGGTCAACCTGGCCTTCCTGGCCGGTGGCCTGCTGCTGATCGGCCTGAAAATCATCACCTGGCATATTCCCGTGGCGTTTCTGGCGGGTATCGCCCTGATGAGCCTGGCCTTTGGCAGCAACCCGGACCAATACGCGCCCCTGCAACTGCACCTGCTGGCCGGCGGCACCATGCTGGGTGCCTTCTTTATCACGACCGACCCGGTTTCGGCGGCAACCAGCCACCAGGGCAAGCTGATTTATGGCGCCAGCATCGGGGTGCTCATCTACCTGATTCGCAGTTGGGGTAACTACCCGGACGCCGTCGCCTTCAGCGTACTGCTGATGAATTTTGCCGTTCCGTTTATCGATCATTACACGCCGCCCAGAACCTACGGCCACCACAAGCCCCGGCGCGGCCTGCCGGGCAGGAACGGAGGCTGACCATGAGCACACTGACCACCTCCATCCGTCGCAGCGCTATCGGCCTTGGCCTGTTTGCCGTACTGACCGGCGGCACCATTGCGCTGACCCAGGGCCTCACCAAAGACCGGATTGCCGAGCAAGCCGCCCGGGCCGAGGCTAAAGCCCTGTTCGAGATTATTCCGGAGAGCCGCCACAACAACGACCTGCTGAACAGCGCAGTTGCCCTGCCGGATGACGAGAGAGCCCCGGAAGCCGGGCCGGTACTGGCATGGGTAGCCCGGCAGGATGACCGCCCCGTGGGCCTGATCTTTCCGGCGGTGGCTCCCGATGGCTATTCCGGTAACATCCACCTGCTGGTGGGCGTGAACCTGGACGGCACGGTACTGGGCGTTCGGGTAACCAGCCACCGGGAAACACCGGGGCTGGGCGATCGTATCGAAACCCGAAAATCAGACTGGGTTTATGATTTCAATGGCCGCTCCCTGAACAATCCCAAGCCCCGGGAGTGGAACGTAAAGAAGAACGGTGGCGTATTTGACCAGTTCACAGGAGCCACCATCACGCCGCGCGCGGTGGTGAAAGCCGTCCAGAAAACGCTGGTGTATTTCCGCAAACACCGGGTCGACATCCGCGAGGCCATTGCCGCCCATCCGCTGTCTGAGGAGCACTCCTGACATGGCTACCAAAACCAACGGAGAGATCATCAAAGACGGGCTGTGGCACAACAACCCGGCGCTGGTTCAGGTGTTAGGCCTGTGCCCCCTGCTGGCGGTGACCAGTACCGTGGTCAACGCCATCGGTCTGGGCATTGCCACCCTGCTGGTGCTGATTGGTTCCAACCTGTCCGTCTCGGTGATCCGGAACTTTGTCAGTGAGTCCGTCCGGTTGCCGGCCTTCGTGATGATCATCGCCTCGTTTGTGACCTGTGCAGAACTACTGATGCAGGCTTTCACTTACGAACTGTACGAAATTCTCGGCATCTTCATCCCGCTGATCGTTACCAACTGCGCCATTCTCGGCCGCGCCGATGCCTTTGCCTCCAAGAACCCACCGCTGCCGGCCATCCTGGATGGTGCCATGATGGGCCTCGGCTTCCTGGCGGTCCTGGTTGTGCTCGGCGGTATGCGGGAACTGCTCGGCCAGGGCACCCTGTTTGCCGACATGCACCTGCTGCTGGGGCCCATGGCAGCCGATTGGGTAGTACGGCCCTTCGACCAGTATCCGGATATGCTGTTTATGGTGCTGCCGCCCGGCGCTTTCGTAGGCCTTGGCCTGCTGATCGCGTTGAAGAACGGCATCGACAATTACCTGAGCGAACGCCGGAAAGCGGCAGAGCCGGTGGCCGCCACCACAGGCAGCAAACGAGTCCGGGTAACCGGCAACATTTCCTGAAGCTGATTTCGTCGTCCTATGAACAAACAGAAACGCATCGAGATATTTACCCGCCTGCGGGATGCCAACCCCAACCCGACCACAGAGCTTAACTACAGCAATCCGTTCGAGTTGCTGATTGCCGTAATTCTGTCGGCGCAGGCCACCGATGTGGGTGTCAACAAAGCCACCGACAAGCTGTTTCCGGTAGCCAACACCCCGGAAGCTATCTATGCGTTGGGCGTGGACGGCCTGAAAGAGTTCATCAAGACCATCGGCCTGTTTAACAGCAAGGCCGAGAACGTCATCAAAACCTGCAAGATCCTGATGGAACAGCACGGCAGTGTGGTGCCGGATAACCGCGAGGCCCTGGAAGCCCTGCCCGGAGTCGGCCGGAAAACCGCCAACGTGGTACTGAACACCGCTTTCCGTCAGCCCGCCATGGCGGTAGATACCCACATTTTCCGGGTGTCCAACCGTACCGGCATTGCGCCTGGCAAGAACGTACTGGAGGTGGAAAAGCGGCTGATGCGACTGGTGCCCAAGGAATTCCTGATGGACGCCCATCACTGGCTGATCCTGCACGGCCGCTACACCTGTACCGCCCGCAAGCCCAAATGTGGTGCCTGTATTATCGAAGACCTTTGCGAATTCAAGCAAAAGCGGGACTATCAGTAACCAACACTCGCGTCCCCTCAGACACAAAAAAGCCGGCATTCGCCGGCTTTTTCATCACTCCTTCCAGAAACTCAGTTCTGGCCGAGCATTTTGTTTTTCAGGTCTTTCTGGGCCGGATTGTCTGACAGCCAGATACCAAACAGGGCCTTCTTGAACTCCAGGTCACCTACGGTGTCTTTCTGCTCGCCGTTCTTCAGTACATGCACACCTTCACCCGGCGCATAGACCAGGTCAAAGACGTCGCCTTCCTTGATTTCTTCCTGGAACACGGACATGAACTGGTCGACATCAGACTGGATGGCTGACAGGTCACCGTCGGTGGATGACTTGAAGCCGTCCATGGTGGCTTCGGTCATGCGCTCGCTGGTGATCATGCCGGAGGTGATATGCAGGGTGATTGCCTGGGGCTCGTCGGCGTTAATAACTGCCTGCCCGTCACTGACTTTCTCGGCAACGTACAAGCCACCAACGTACAGATCCATGAACCACTTGGAGCGGGCACCTGCACCGTTCAGCTGCAGTTCCTGGCCCATGGCGGAATAGGTGTCCGGAACATCCACACCGCTTACGGTCAGGGCTTGGGCAGGGGTGGCCAGGGCGCCGGCGAGAATCAGAGATGCAAAACCTGCTGTAAGAGTCTTCTTCATAGTCCTTTCCTTCCTTAAGATCGTTATTATTGAATGCTTCATTCGCACCGGGTCGACACCCGAATTCCGCCCGGTGGCCCATTCTAACAACGAAGTTCCGGTGGCATTTACCACCTGGTTCTCATTTGATGCCACATTAAACAAAAAAAGCCGGCCATGTGACCATGACCGACTTGCCTGTGTGGTGCGTCAGATGTGTTAGTTAAACAGCAAGTTACCCGACAGACCGTCCTTCTCCAGGATTTCCCGCAAGCGACGCAGGGCTTCTACCTGAATCTGCCGTACACGTTCGCGGGTCAGGCCAATCTCCTGCCCCACCTCTTCCAGGGTACTGATGGGATAACCCCGCAAACCGAAACGGCGAGACAGCACTTCCTGTTGCTTGTCACTCAGCTGGTCTATCCACTTTTCCAGGCTGGAACAGATATCGTCATCCTGCAGAACATCGGCGGGATCAGACGCACCTTCATCGGCCACGGTGTCCATCAGGGACTTGTCACTCCCCACACCGATAGGCGTATCCATGGAGGCCACCCGTTCGTTCAGCCCCAGCATACGCTTTACGTCTGCGACCGGCTTATCCACCATCCGGGCAATCTCTTCCGCCGTCGGCTCATGGTCCAGCTTCTGGGTGAGCTCCCGGGCCGCACGCAGGTAAAGGTTCAGTTCCTTGACCACGTGAATCGGCAAACGGATGGTGCGGGTCTGGTTCATGATCGCCCGCTCGATGGTCTGGCGGATCCACCAGGTGGCGTAGGTAGAGAACCGGAAGCCCCGCTCCGGGTCGAACTTCTCGACCGCCCGAATCAGGCCCAGGTTACCTTCTTCGATCAGATCCAACAGGGTGAGCCCGCGGTTCACGTAACGCCGGGCAATCTTGACCACCAACCGAAGGTTGCTTTCGATCATGCGCTTGCGACCAGCCTCTTCGCCCTTGCGGGCCAGGCGCGCAAAGTACACTTCTTCTTCAGGTGTCAGTAAGGGAGAGAAACCGATTTCGTTGAGGTATAACTGGGTGGCATCCAGCTGCTTTGCGCTGGTGAAGTATTTGCCCTGGGCCGGAATATCCTCTTCGGTTTCCGCCACCGGGTCTTCAGCCGCGGCCTTATCAGGCTTGTCCTCGGCCAAGATATGATCGTCTGCGTCTTCCATCTCTGCAACGCGATCAATGATGATGTCTTCTTGCTCTGCTGACATTACGTTACCCCGCCTCTCAATAATCCTGTTTTCGCCCGATACTTCTTGTTATTGCGGGCTTTCAATGTTGGTTTTCTTCAGGACAGTTGCTTGTTGGCTGGCAATCACCGTTGCCATTCTTGTTCTTGTCTTGTGCGGTATCAGTCAGGACGTCGGGTAATCAACGAGGGAACTTCCGGCTCCCCTGATTTATCGTCTGGGCAGGTATCGGGACGGGTCTACCGGATTGCCATTCTTGCGAATCTCGAAGTGCAACATCGGCTTGTCTGTCCCTGTACTTCCCAGCTCGGCGATTACCTGTCCGGCTTTAACATCCTCCCCTTCCTGCACCAGAATCTTGCGGTTGTGTGCGTAGGCGCTCAGATAATGTTCGTTGTGATTCACAATAATCAGGTTACCGTAACCAAGCAACCCGCTTCCCGCGTAAACCACATTTCCATTAGCTGCAGCCTTCACAGCATCCCCGGGTTTTCCGGCAATATCAATGCCTTTATTGACTTTTCCGGATGTGGAATATGTTGCAATAACAGTGCCACCGTGCGGCCAGTGCCATCGCACATTGGCCACCGTCTGACTGCTGCCGGAAGCCGAACCGGCCGGGCGGGTAGTTCGGGTGGAAGGAGGCGTTGTCGCCTTCGGGCGCTGGGTTACCGCCTTGGGGCGCGGGGCGGGAGCAGTGCTGCGCGGGGCAGATGCCGTTCTGGTGCTTTCGGGAATCCGGCCTTTCTTGTCCAGTCGCAGCACCTGGCCCACCTGCAGGTTCCAGGGCGGCGCCAGGCCATTGGCATTGCCCAGCTCGCGGTAGTCCCGGCCATAACGCCATGCAATCCGGTACAGGTTCTCGCCCTTCTTGACCACATGGGTACCCCAGTAAACCGGGGGGTTGTACAGATTGTCCTGATAGATGGCGTTCGTGTTACAGCCGGATAGGGGCAACAGGAGGGCGAGCAGGAGCAAGGCGGCTGCTCGCGTCAGGCGACCGGGGCGCCTGCAACACGGGGTTCCTGTCAGGGCCGAAGCCCTGACACGGAATGCTGCTTGATGGCGCCCGCTAAAGAGAGTCACGTATAAAAAATGCCTGATTATGATAAAACCGTATAAGAAACCATCCGTCCAGGATGCAACTTCTCATGTTTCAGGACTAACTTGTTAATATATTGCACAATTCACAATCGAATCCAAGTTACCCGGCACACAGGATTGTTACCTTCTGAAACAATCAAATTGTGCGCCAGGTAACACTTTTCCCGGTTTACTAACCGGCCTTACCCTGCCTTTGAGCAGAGAAACGTCCTGCATACTCCAGGGCCAGCACCAGCACCAACCCAGCCAGGGCCATCATCACTGCAACGACAACCTGCGGATCCTGCCCGGTTAAAGCGGCCCAGCTGTCCGGTGTAACCGGGGTCTGGCTCAAGGGTACCTCCTGGCCTTTGCTATTGGTGCGCCAGCTCAGGGTTTGCTGCCAGGGCCATACCTTGCTCAGGGCACCGATCATAAAACCGGTCAGCAGCGCCAGCACCGTGTCGTGGAAATGCCGGAATGCCAGGGTGATCAGCCGGGCCACAGACAACAGCCCGGTCAGACAACCCAGCAGGAACAGCCCCAGATGGGCCACCTCGAATGACTTTATGGCGGCCAGTACCGGCGAGTACATACCGATAATCACCAGCAAAAAACTGCCGGATATGCCGGGCAGGATCATGGCACAGATGGCCAGTGCCCCGGCCCCGAAAAATGCCAGCTGTGAGGCTGCCACTTCACTGGCCGGCAGCGTGGTTACCCACCAGGCAAATACAATTCCGGCACACAGAGGCAGCAGCAGAAACGGCGAAAAACGACGGACCTGGCGCCCCACGTGCCATACCGAGGCAACAATCAGGCCGAAGAAAAAGCTCCAGATCAGGATTGGATGGCTGTCCAGCAGCCAGGTAATCAGCGAAGCCAGGCTGGCCACACTGGCAACCACACCAGCCAGCAGGGTCACCAGGAAACCGCCGTCAATGGCTTGCCAGAAGCCGCGGATGTCACCTTTCAGAAACTGGCGCACGAACGCTACCGGGGCCGCACTGATGGCCTCCAGCAACCGGAAGTAAATGCCGGTAATAAACGCGATGGTGCCCCCGGAAACCCCCGGAACAATATCCGCCGCGCCCATGGCCATGCCCCTTAAAAACACAGCCACCGGATGGTGGCTGCGATTCACCGATGAGTCCGGGCTATGCTCCATTAACGAACCACTCCACCAAGCAGGGGCACAAACCGCACCGGTTCCAGCTCACGGCGCTCGAAACTGTCGCCCCTTCGGATAATCTCGACCAGCACCTGATTCTCCTCCCCTACCGGTGCGATCAGCACACCACCATCGGCCAGCTGATCCAGTAATTCCCGGGGCACCTCTACCGGCGCCGCCGTCACAATAATGCCCTCAAACGGACCTTTCTCGGGCCAGCCCATGCCACCGTCGGCATGTTTAAGCATCGCATTACGAATGTTCAGTTGCCGCAAACGCTCCCTGGCCCGATCCTGCAGCGGCTTGATACGCTCCACGCTGAAGATTTCACGGAACGCCTGGGACAACACCGCAGTCTGGTAACCGGACCCGGTTCCCAATTCCAGCACACGCTCCGGTTCGTGGGCCAGTAACAATTCCGTCATCCGGGCGACGATATAGGGTTGCGACAGGGTCTGCCCGTAACCGATGGGCAATGACGTGTCTTCGTAGGCTCGATGCGACAGGGCCTCGTCCAGAAAGATATGCCGCGGCACCTGGCCGATAATCTCCAGCACCCGGTCCGACTCGATACCCGCTTCCCGCAATCGCTGCACCAGGCGCAAACGGGTGCGCCGCGAGGTCATGCCGATGCCTTCAAGCGGGGCATTCATTGCGACACCTCCCCGAAGCCCTCAAGGTCATCGACCCAGTCTTGCAGTCGGGTCATTGCCTCGTGTCGGGTCATATCGATGTGCACGGGGGTCACCGAAACGAAGCCGTTCTGAACCGCGTGGAAATCCGTGCCCGGGCCGGCATCGCCACCGCCACCGGCGGCACCGATCCAGTACCGTCGCTTGCCTCTCGGGCAGGTTACCGGCACAACACCCTCGGCCCGGTCACGATGCCCAAGCCGGGTCACCTTGATACCAGCCAGCTCACTCCAGGGCAGGTCCGGTACATTCACATTGAGAATCGAACGGGGGCCCAGGGCCAGGTATCGCTTGTGTTCCAGCAGCAGCCGAACCACCCGCGCGGCGGTTTCATAATGGAAGTGGCCGTTATTAACCAGGGACACTGCAATAGCGGGCAGGCCAAGGTGACGGCCTTCTGTAGCCGCGGCCACCGTGCCGGAATAAATAATGTCGTCGCCCAGGTTGGCATGGGTATTGATACCGGAAACCACCCGGTCAAAAGGCTTGTCGAACAGACCGTTAACGGCCAGGTGAACGCAGTCGGTGGGTGTGCCATCTACCGACCAGAAGCCGCTGGGGTGCTTTTCTACCGTCAGGGGCCGGCTGAGGGTCAGGGAATTGCTGGCCCCGCTGTGATCACGGTCCGGGGCAACTACGGCAAGTTCGCCCAGCCCCTGCAACCCCTCGAACAGGGCCATCAGGCCAGGCGAATGCACGCCATCATCATTCGACAACAGAATACGCACAGTGTTCTCCGCTAGCTTTCTTAATACTTATTATCCCGGCTGAGGCTCATGTCCTGCAGCTCGAATACATCGGCCAGCACCGTGGTGGCGTACTGGCCCGGTGGCAATGTGAACTGTAACCGCAGGGTGTTGTCGTCCTGCCATTGCCACTGAAGCTTGTCCGGGCGCGTAACCAGCGCCCGGCGCTCGGGCTTCATACGGGTACTCAGAAACAGTCGTTCGAATTCCGGATGGCCCGCCACCACGGAACGCTCAAGCTGCTCCTGCTCACCGGTCGCTGTCGTGCCGCCATCGCCCCACAGGGGGCCTGTAGGGCTGCCGTCTACCGCAGGTTCACCGGCCATCGCTTCAAACCAGTGCCCAGCCTCTACCCTTGCGGCAAGCACCTCATTGAACAACCACGAACGTGCCGCCGAAAAGTACAATACGTTTTTCGAACCGCTTCCGCCACCGCCACGACGACCGCCCTTCTTCCGGTTCAGGCGGGTAACATCGAGATTCACTGCCCGCTCCAGGTTGCCGCCCTGAAAACCGAAGCGCTGGGGCCCGAAATAATTCGGCGCACCCCGATCTGCAAGCAACGCCAACGCGGCCTCCATTGCCTGCCGATCGCCCTGAACCTCGCGCAACACCAGCTCGAACCCGTTGGCCTGGTGTTCGCCCCGGCGCAGCTTGCGGGCGTGGCGCCGCCAGTTCAGAGCCCGCCAGCGCTCGCCAATAGCACTGAGCAATTCCGCATCAGAGGCTTCCCGCCCCGGGCAGTAAAGACTGAACCACTGCGACGTTACCGCGTGACGATCCTTCAACCCGCAAAAGCCCACTTCGAAAGCCTTGCAGCCAGCCAGCTGGGCCAGCTCCCGGGCCACGAACTCGGTATTGTCCCCGGACTTTTCCAGCCGCACACAGAGATGCTCACCGGCACCTTCGGCACCACCGGCCAGGCCTTCGACCTCCGGCCACAAAGACTCGGTTACCCGGAAATCTTCAGGGGACACCTTCAACCGAGCAGAACCCACCCGCTGCCCGGAAGAAACCGGCCACTCCAGCCGCCAACGTGGCTCTACCGAAGCATCCGTCACAGGCTGACCGCCTCAAGCAGGCACACCGCCTGGCAAGCAATCCCCTCACCCCGGCCGGTGAACCCCAGCTTTTCAGTGGTGGTGGCCTTAACACTGACCCGGTTCACCGGCACCCCCAGGTCCTCGGCGATATTCATTCGCATGGCCTCCACATGGGGTGCCATCTTCGGAGCCTGGGCAATAATGGTGGTATCCACGTTCACCACCGAAAAACCTTCCTCCAGCACCCGGGCCATCACCCGCCGAAGCAAATCCCGGCTATCCGCACCGGCCCATTCGTCACTGGTATCCGGGAACAGATGCCCGATATCCCCCAGCGCGACCGCGCCAAGCAACGCATCCGCCAGCGCATGCAGCAACACATCGCCATCCGAATGGGCTTTCAGGCCGTGACTGTGGGGAATCTCAACACCACCGAGAATGACAGCATCACCCTCACCAAAGGCATGAACATCAAAGCCCTGACCAATGCGCATGATCGTCTCCGAAAAAAAACAGAAATAAACGAGAGGCGGGAAAACCCTACAGCCGGCCCAGAATAAACTCGGCCAGAGCAAGGTCAGACGGCACCGTAATCTTCAGATTATCCGGCCGCCCTTCCACCAGAACAGGCATCTTACCGGAAAACTCCATGGCAGAGGACTCATCGGTGACCGGCTGATTGTTTTCAAGACAAGACTCCAACGCCGCCCGCAGTGCACCAAACCGGAACATCTGCGGCGTCAACGCCCGCCACAACCGGCTCCGATCTACCGTTTCCTCAACTTCGGGCTGCACACCGCCACCCGCCAGCTTCAACGTATCCGCCACCGGCGCCGCCAAAAGCCCACCAACCGGGTGCTCAGACAGGGTATCAATCAGGTTGGAAAGGTCATGACCATGCAAACACGGCCGCGCCGCATCATGCACCAGCACCCAGTCAGACTCCTCCGCCTGCTCCGCCAGCGCATGCAGCGCCGAAAGCACCGAATCCGCCCGCTCCTTGCCACCGGTACAGGTTTGGATACGATCGTCCCTGGAAGACTCACTATCCGGCCACCAGTGATCCGCCGGATTCAACGGCACCATGCAGCCCTTGAACGGCGCGTTATCCAGTAAACGGGAGAGCGTGATATCGAGGATAAAACGGTTATTGATCTTGAGGTACTGCTTGGGACACTCAGCTTTCATGCGCTGGCCGATGCCGGCGGCAGGAACAACAAGCCAAAGTTGAGATTTCATAATCGGAAGGCCCGCACTATGTCAGGAGAGCGCCGGGGAGTGTCTCTCCGGGAATTTCGAAGGCCATGGATGGCCTGAGAGAAGCGCACATGGATGTGCTCGTAGCGGTTCCCGGAGAGACACTCCCCGGTGCTCGGAGCACCCAGTGCCGAAATCAGTTCTCGACCACGAGAAAAAAAGTCTCGTCTTCGCGAATAAGGCCAAGGTTCATCCGGGCCCGCTCTTCCACAGCACCCTGCTCATTACGAAGGTTCCGCACCTCCGCATACAGCCGGTCATTACGCGCCGCCAACCCGGCATTCTCCGCCCGCTGCTCAGCAATCGAATTCTCCAGCGACCAAACCTGCGCAAAGCTACCCTCCCCGATCCACAGGCGAACCTGCAGCAGGAGAATCAGCACTACCAGAATGGCCCAAAGCGTTTTCATGCCAAATAAGCTCAGAATTTAACCAGATTAAACGGTAACTACGACCGTCAAGTATAGACCTTATAGTAGATTAGCAACAAATTCGCGTAAGTCACTGTGCAAAAAGGCCATCGTTTCCGAATTTTCATCCGGAACGCGATGGCCTTAACACTTTGTTACCTGCCCGTAACTACCGACAGGTCAAAGTTTACCGGTAAAACTCAGCCCTGACCCTTGATTTCGCTCAGGCCGCGGTAAGGTGCCTTGCCTTCCAGCGCTTCTTCAATGCGCAGCAGCTGGTTGTACTTGGCAACCCGGTCAGAACGGCACAGAGAACCAGTCTTGATCTGGCCTGCACAGGTAGCAACCGCCAGGTCAGCAATGGTGGTATCTTCGGTTTCACCGGAACGGTGGGAAATCACCGCCGTGTAGCCGGCGTCCTGAGCCATCTTGATAGCGTCCAGAGTCTCGGACAGGCTACCAATCTGATTGAACTTGATCAGGATGGAATTGCCCACACCCTTCTCGATGCCCTGCTTCAGGATCTTGGTGTTGGTTACGAAAAGGTCATCACCCACCAGCTGAACCTTGCTGCCGAGCTTATCAGTCAGAACCTTCCAACCGTCCCAGTCACTCTCGTCCATACCGTCTTCGATGGACACAATCGGATAGCGCTCGCACAGGCCGGCCAGGTAATCAGCAAAGCCTTCTGAATCAAAGCTCTTGCCTTCACCGGACAGCTGGTACTGACCGTCCTTGTAGAATTCGGAAGAGGCACAGTCCAGGGCCAGGGTCACGTCTTTTCCCAGCTCATAGCCCGCATCTTCAACCGCCTGCTTGATGGCAGCAAGGGCTGCTTCGTTAGACGGCAGGTTCGGTGCAAAACCACCTTCGTCACCAACGGCCGTGTTCAGGCCCTGGGCCTTCAGTACCTTCTTCAGGCTGTGGAAGATTTCAGCGCCAACACGCAGGGCTTCAGCGAAGCTGGTTACAGAAACCGGCTGAACCATGAATTCCTGGATGTCGACGTTGTTATCCGCGTGCTCACCACCGTTCAGGATGTTCATCATCGGTACCGGCATGGAGAACTTGCCGGACGTGCCGTTGATATCAGCGATGTGAGCGTACAGCGGCTTCTTCAGGGAAATAGCAGCCGCCTTGGCCGCTGCGAGGGAAACTGCCAGGATAGCGTTGGCGCCCAGGTTAGCCTTGTTCTCGGTGCCGTCCAGGTCCAGCATAATCTGGTCCAGAGCGCGCTGATCGGCAGCGTCTTTACCAACCAATGCGTCACGAATCTTGCTGTTTACCGCGTCAACTGCCTTCAGGACGCCCTTACCCAGGTAACGAGAAGCATCACCATCACGCAGCTCCAATGCCTCGCGGGAGCCGGTAGAAGCACCGGAAGGCGCACAGGCGGTTCCAATGGTGCCGTCTTCAAGGATAACGTCGGCTTCAACGGTAGGGTTACCGCGTGAATCCAGAACCTCACGGGCTTTGATGTTGGCAATCTTGGTCATTCGGTTGTTTCTCCAGTCTTAACTTTTAATTTGGTGCCGGAGCGAACAACTGGAAAGCCTTGGCGAAAACCGCTACGAGCACATCCATGTGCGCTTCTCTCAGGCCATCCTTGGCCTTCGAAATTTTCGCCAAGGCTTTCCAGTCATTCGCTCTCGTAGTCCGCAGTATGCCGTCAGGTTTGGCAACCTCAGGAATATGCGGTCTTTCAAATAGCCGACACCGCCAATCAGGCGGTGTCGATAGGTTTAAAACTTTTTACCAGGTCATCCACAGCTTTCACGCGCTCCAGGAACGGCTCCAGCTGGCTCAGGCGCAGGGCGCAGGGGCCGTCACACATAGCCTTGTCCGGGTCAGGATGGGCTTCCAGGAACAAACCGGCCAGGCCCTGGGACATACCCGCCAGCGCCAGGTCGGTCACCTGGGCGCGTCGGCCACCGGCCGAGTCGGCCCGGCCGCCGGGCATCTGCAGGGAGTGGGTGACGTCAAAGAACACCGGCACGTTCATCTGCTTCATGATGCCGAAGCCCAGCATGTCGACCACCAGGTTGTTGTAGCCGAAGCTGCTGCCGCGCTCGCACAGGATAACCTGGTCGTTGCCGGCTTCTTCGCACTTGGTGATGATGTGCTTCATTTCCTGGGGAGCCAGGAACTGGGCTTTCTTGATGTTGATGACCGCACCGGTCTTGGCCATGGCCACCACCAGGTCGGTCTGACGGCTCAGGAATGCCGGCAACTGGATGATGTCGCAGACTTCAGCTGCAGGCGCCGCCTGCTCCGGTTCGTGCACGTCAGAGATGATGGGCACGCCGAATTTGCTTTTGATATCTGCCAGAATCTGCAGCCCCTTCTCGAGACCGGGGCCCCGGAAGGAGTTGATGGACGAGCGGTTGGCCTTGTCGAAGGAGGCTTTGAAAACGTACGGGATGCCCAGCCTGCTGCAGACATCCACGTACTTTTCGGCCACTTCAAACGCCAGTTCCCTGGACTCGAGTACGTTCATGCCGCCGAACAGCACAAAGGGCTTGTCGTTGGCGATTTCGATTCCCGAGACGTTCAGGTTGCTGCGGGCCATACTCAGGATCCCTTTTTGTTGGCCAGTGCTGCCTCAACAAAGCCCTTGAACAGCGGGTGGCCGTCGCGGGGTGTCGAGGTGAATTCCGGGTGGAACTGGCACGCCACGAACCACGGATGTTCCGGCGCTTCCACCACTTCAACCAGCTTGCCGTCAGCGGAGCGGCCGGAGATGATCAGGCCAGCCTCTTCCAGCTTTGGCAGGAAGTGGTTGTTGACTTCGTAACGGTGGCGATGACGTTCGCGAATGGTTTTCTTGCCGTAGCAGGCGGCGATGCTGGAGCCGTCCGTCAGTACGCAATCCTGGGCGCCAAGGCGCATGGTGCCGCCAAGGTCAGAGGCTTCGGTGCGTGCTTCGGTAGCACCGCTGGCGTCGAGCCACTCGGTAATCAGGCCGACGACCGGCTCCGGGGTGTGCTCACGGAACTCGGTGCTGTGGGCGTCTTTCAGGCCGGCCACGTTACGGGCGTATTCAATAACCGCCACCTGCATACCCAGGCAGATGCCCAGATACGGAACCTTGTTCTCACGGGCGTACTGAACCGTGCGGATCTTGCCTTCCACGCCACGCTCACCAAAGCCACCGGGCACCAGGATTGCATCAGCAGATTCCAGCACGGCGGTGCCGTCACGCTCGATGTCTTCGGAATCGATGTAGTTGATGTTCACCTTGGTGCGGGTCTTGATGCCGGCGTGCAGCAGGGACTCGATCAGGGATTTGTAGGCGTCCAGCAGTTCCATGTACTTACCGACCATGGCGATGGTGACTTCCTGCTGCGGATTCATCAGGGATTCCACAACAGCGTCCCACTCGCCCAGGTCTGCTTCACGGGCATCCAGGCCGAAGCGCTCGATAACCAGCTGGTCCAGGCCGTATTCGTGCAGCATGCGCGGAATGGCGTAGATGGACTTGGCATCCTGCATCGGGATGACCGCACGCTCTTCCACGTTGGTGAACAGAGCAATCTTGCGACGGGAGCTGGCATCCACTTCGTGCTCGGAACGGCACAGCAGAATGTCTGGCTGCAGGCCGATGGAGCGCATTTCTTTCACGGAATGCTGGGTCGGCTTGGTTTTGATCTCGCCAGCGGTGGCAATGTAGGGCACCAGGGTCAGGTGCATGAACAGGGCACGCTGGGAGCCTACTTCCACCTTCAGCTGACGACAGGCTTCGAGGAACGGCAGGGATTCGATATCGCCCACTGTGCCGCCGACTTCAATCAGTGCCACGTCGGCACCGGCTGCGCCTTCAACTACACGGCGCTTGATTTCGTCAGTGATGTGCGGGATCACCTGCACAGTGCCACCAAGATAATCGCCACGACGCTCTTTGCGGATAACTTCTTCGTACACCCGGCCGGTGGTGAAGTTGTTACGCTTGCTCATGGGGGTACGAATAAAGCGTTCGTAGTGGCCCAGGTCAAGGTCGGTTTCCGCGCCGTCTTCGGTGACAAAAACCTCACCGTGCTGGAACGGGCTCATGGTGCCGGGGTCCACGTTGATGTACGGGTCCAGCTTGAGAATAGTGACCTTCAGGCCGCGTGCCTCGAGGATGGCTGCCAGTGAGGCAGACGCAATACCTTTGCCTAATGAGGACACGACACCGCCGGTGACGAAAATATAACGCGTCATGCAGATTCCGTGATTATCTGGTTCGGTGAAGGAGGGAGATTGTTCATCTCAAGATGGGACGCCAGACTACCAGAAAGCCCCTCTGTACTCAATCACAATCCCTCTCCACAATCAGCCGCCAGCCGGTGGCAGGGGCGCCTCCCGAGTATTGTTCAGAACACCACAAATCGCCAATCCCGATCAGCTCTTCGCCCTCGCTGGTTTGCCGCCAGACCAGCGGTAATACTGAGCGCTCCCAGGGTGGAACGGACTGTTCCTGCAGCCAGGTTTTCAACGCACGGGAGGGCTTACCCGGGGCCAGCCGGACCCGCTCACCACCCTGCCTCGTAGATACCCTTATTGGCGGCGGCGTTGTTTGCTGTTCTGCCGGGGCAACCGATTTCAGCGACAGCAACCAGCCGGGCCAACGCACTGGCGACCCGGGGGTAAGCGCTACTGGCTCTGGCGCGGGAGGATTATCCGGCACCAGGTAAATATGCCCCCGGTAACGGCGCAGGCTGAATCCATCGCCCCGGAGCTCCGGCTCCCGATCCTCTCCGGCTTCAAGCAGTTCAGCCAGAACCTGGTCCCAGCCTGCCAAAGCCGGCGGCGGGAAACCCTCGCGCTGAATCCACCAACGCACCAGGTTGCGGCGCTCGGGGGCACTCAGGGCGGAGAACGGCTCAATCGCGAGGCGGCCGCTATCGGAACAGGTCTGCCACTGAAGTTCCGCCAGGCGTTGATTCAACTGGTCACTTTCGGCGCAGGATCGGGCACTGTGGGCAACCCGCTTCAACAAACCGGGCCAACGATCCTTCAGGCCCGGCAGAACACTGTGGCGCAGGTAATTGCGGTCGAACTGCCGGCTCTGGTTGCTGGGGTCTTCTACCCAGCGCACACCAAGTTTCGTCGCCACCTGCTCCAGCCTGTCGCGACTGACCCCGAGCCAGGGCCGGTACAGGGTGCCCTTGCCTAACGGCCGCGTTTTCGGCATTCCGGCCAGCCCGCTGACACCGGAGCCCCGCAACAGCCGGAAAAGGACCGTTTCTGCCTGGTCATCGGCGTGGTGGGCCATCAATAACATGTCGCCCGGGTTCAGGGTGTTGTGAAACACCTCATAACGGGCTGTACGGGCCGCATCTTCCAGGCCGCCAGCACCCCTGGCACCAACCGGGACATCCACCCGCGCAACGCACAATTCAACACCCAGCTGCTCGCAGACATCCCGGCAGAATTGCTCGGTCTGCTGATGATTGGGCTGGAGCTGATGATTGATGTGCAGGGCAGTAACAGAGGGGTGGCAGGCAGAGGCAGCCTGCAATAACAGCGTGGAATCCAGGCCGCCGCTGAAGGCCACCCAGAGACGGGAATATTCGGGAAGTTGACTGACCGGCCCGAGCAGGTCGCCGGGCCAGCCAGAAGCCCGGGCGGTGTTACCGCCCGCCTTCATACTTGGTTAAGCGCTCGTAACGGCGGCTTACCAGCTCGTCCAGGGGTAAACGGCTCAGCTCGTCAATGCCCTGACCCAAGGTCGTTTTCAGGGTCTCGGCCATTTTTTCCGGATTGCGGTGGGCACCACCGAGGGGCTCCGCAATCACGTTGTCCGCAACACCCAGCTCTTTCAGGCGCTGGGCAGTTACACCCATAGCTTCCGCAGCCTGGGAGGCATACTCCGCACTCTTCCACAAAATCGACGCGCAACCCTCAGGGGAGATAACCGCGTAGGTTGAGTACTGAAGCATGTTCAGCTGGTCGCACACGCCAATGGCCAGTGCACCACCGGAGCCACCCTCACCGATTACGGTGGAGATAACGGGGGTTTTCAGGCGCGACATCACCGCCAGGTTAAAGGCGATAGCTTCACTCTGGCCACGCTCCTCGGCGCCGATACCAGGATAGGCGCCCGGGGTATCGATAAAGGTCAGGATCGGCATCTTGAAGCGCTCGGCCATTTCCATCAGGCGCAGGGCCTTACGGTAGCCTTCCGGGCGCGGCATGCCGAAGTTGCGCTTGACCTTGTCACGCACTTCGCGGCCTTTCTGGTGACCAATCACCATCACGGGTTTGTTGTCCAGGCGAGCGGTGCCGCCAATGATGGACAAATCATCCGCATAGCGACGGTCGCCGTGCAGTTCGTCAAAATCTTCAAAAATCAGGTCGATATAGTCCTGGGTGTAGGGGCGGCGCGGATGGCGGGCCAGGCGGGCTACGTCCCAGGGCTTGAGGTCTGAAAAGATGGTTTCCGTCAGGCTGACGCTTTTCTTCTTCAGACGACTGATTTCATCAGTGATATTGATGTCGGTGTCGTTACCCACCATGCGAAGCTCTTCAATCTTGGCTTCCAGGTCGGCGATCGGCTGTTCGAAATCCAGGTAATTAGGGTTCATGATGTTCCATCATTTGCTTGCCAGGTGGGCGGTCAACCCACCATAACCAGAATTTGGGACAAAGATAGCAGCGCAAAACGCTCAACTAAAGCGGACATTGGTCTTAATCATAGACCAACTCCACCGACTTCTCTCCCACCAGGTGTTTCAACTCGAACAACAGGTTGTCATCGGGCTGCACCCGCCAGGACGGCCCCAGCTCAATCCGGGTGCTGGCCTCGGCACTGCTGTATTCGATCCACACCGGGCTGCCTTCGTTACGGAACGGCCGCAGCGTGTCGTCGAGTTTGTCCAGCAGGCCGTTCTGCAGCTGTTCAGCATGCAGGGCCAGCCGGATACCCCGGCTGAACTGCTGCCGGGCGGTGGCCACGTCCATCACCGAGCTGACCCGCATTTTCATCTGGCCAGAGTAATCATCGTGGCTGACCTGCCCTTCCACCACAATCACCTGATCGGATTGCAGCAACTCACGGTTCTCGAAAAACGCCTCCGAGAACAGCGTAGCTTCAATGCGGGCACTGCGATCGTCCAGGGTAATAAAACACATGGTTGAGCCGGTGCGGGTTTTCATGGTGCGCTGGGCCACCACCAGCCCGGCCACCCGCTGGGGCGACTTGTTGGGCTTCAGGTCGGCAATGGAGTTACGGACAAAGCGCCGCACTTCCCGCTCGTATTCGTCAAACGGGTGACCGGTAAGGTAAATGCCCAGGGTGTCTTTCTCACCCTTGAGCCGTTCTTTCTCCGGCCACTCGCGCACGTTGGCCACATCCGCGTAGGGATCACCGTCTTCACCGCCGCCTTCGAGCATTTCGCCGAACATATCCACCATGCCAGCGGCATCGTTACGGGATTGCTGGTCGGCTTGCTGTATGGCCTTCTCGATACTCGCCATCAGCTGGGCACGGCCCGCGCCTAACTTGTCCATCGCACCGGAGCGGATCAGGGCTTCCATGGCTCGCTTGTTCACCTTTTTCAGGTCGATGCGACGGCAGAAATCGAAGATGTCCTGGAACGGGCCGTCTTTGGCCGCCTCAACAATACTTTCGATGGGACCTTCACCCAGACCCTTGATCGCGCCCAGGCCGTAAACAATCTGGCCATCGTCATTCACCGTGAAGGTGTAGGCAGAACGGCTGACGTCCGGCACCAGCAGGTCCAGCTTCATGTTCCGGCACTCTTCCACCAGCGTGACCACCTTGTCGGTGTTCTGCATATCGGCGGTAAGTACCGCAGCCATGAACTCGGCCGGGTAGTGGGTTTTCAGCCACAGGGTCTGGTAGGACACCAGCGCGTACGCTGCGGAGTGAGATTTGTTGAAGCCGTAGCCGGCGAACTTTTCTACCAGGTCGAAGATATTCTCGGCCAGGGTCTTGTCGATGCCGTTGTTCTCACAACCGTCTAGGAAGATGGCCTTCTGTTTCTCCATCTCCTCCGGCTTTTTCTTACCCATGGCCCGGCGCAGCATGTCTGCACCGCCCAGCGTATAGCCGGCCATCACCTGGGCAATCTGCATGACCTGCTCCTGGTACAGGATGACCCCGTAAGTGGGCTCCAATACCGGCTTCAGGCCTTGATACTGATAATCCGGGTGCGGGTAAGACATCGGCTGGCGGCCATGCTTACGGTCGATAAAGTCGTCTACCATGCCGGACTGCAGCGGCCCCGGGCGGAACAGGGCCACCAGGGCGATCATGTCTTCCAGGGAGTCCGGCTGCAGGCGGCGGATCAGGTCTTTCATGCCGCGGGATTCCAGCTGGAACACCGCGGTGGTCTCGGCCTTTTTCAACAGGTCGAACGAGGGCTTGTCATCCAGCGGAATGGTGCTGATGTCCAGGTCACCAAGCCCGCGCTCTTGCCGGCGCGGGTTGATCATGCCCAGGGCCCACTTGATGATGGTCAGGGTCCGCAGACCCAGGAAGTCGAACTTCACCAGCCCGGCGTCTTCCACGTCGCCTTTATCGAACTGGGTGACCAGGCTTCCGCCCTCATCGTCGCAGTACAGCGGCGAGAAATCCGTAATCTTGGTGGGCGCGATCACCACACCCCCGGCGTGTTTACCGGCGTTCCGGCACACGCCTTCAAGCTTCAGGGCCATTTCCCAGATTTCCTGGGCTTCTTCATCCTGTTCCAGGAATTCCTTGAGCTGGGGCTCCTGTTCGATGGCCTTGTTGAGGGTCATGCCTACTTCAAAGGGAATCAGCTTGGAGAGCTTGTCTGCCAGGCCGTAGGATTTGCCCTGCACCCGGGCAACGTCCCGCACCACCGCCTTGGCGGCCATGGTACCGAAGGTGATGATCTGGGAAACCGCTTCCCGGCCGTACTTCTGGGCGGTGTATTCGATGACCCGGTCCCGGCCTTCCATGCAGAAGTCGACGTCGAAGTCGGGCATGGATACCCGTTCCGGGTTCAGGAACCGCTCGAACAGCAGGTCGTATTCCAGCGGGTCCAGGTCGGTGATCAGCAGCGCATAGGCGACCAGGGAGCCGGCACCGGAACCCCGGCCCGGGCCCACCGGCACGCCGTTATTCTTGGCCCACTTGATGAAGTCCATAACGATCAGGAAGTAACCCGGGAACCCCATCTGGATGATGATATCCAGCTCGAACTTCAGGCGTTTGTAATAGTCTTCGCGCTTCTGGTCGTATTCCGGGTCGTCCTTGCTCAGGGTCTTGGCAAGGCGCGCTTCCAGCCCTTCTTCGGACACATGGCGGAAGTAATCGTCCATGGTCATGCCATCCGGGATCGGATAGTTGGGCAGGAAGTACTCGCCCATGCGCACTTTCACCGAACAGCGTTTTGCGATTTCCACGGTGTTCTCGACGGCCTCGGGAATGTCCGAGAACAGCTCGATCATTTCCTCGGCGCTACGCAGGTATTGCTGATCGCTGAAGCGACGATCCCGCCTGGGGTCATCCAGGGTCCGGCTTTCACCAATACAGACCCGGGCCTCGTGGGCTTCGAAATCGTCCGCCTGCAGGAAGTGCACGTCGTTGGTAGCTACCACCGGCAGGCCCAGTTCAGCTGCCAGTTCCACGCTCATATGCAGGCAGTCTTCATCACCGGCCCGGCCGGTACGCTGCAGTTCCAGGTAATAGCTGTCCGGGTACAGGTTCATCCAGTATTCGGCTCGCTCACGGGCCAGTTCCGGCTTGCCCGCCAGCAAAGCCTTGCCCACATCCCCCATCTTGGCACCGGACAGGGCAATCAGCCCCGCCGGCCGGGCTTCCAGCCATTCCTTGCGGATAATCGGCTTGCCGTAGCGCTGGCCTTCGGTATAGCCGAGGGAGATGATTTCGGTGAGGTTGAGGTAACCGTCGTTGTTGCGGGCCAGCAGGGTCAGGCGGAACGGGTTTTCCGGCTCATCCGGGTTTTCCAGCCACAGGTCCGCACCGATGATCGGTTTGACGCCGGCGCCCATGGCGGCCTTGTAGAAGCGCACCAGGGAGCACATATTGGATTGTTCGGTCAGGCCGACGGCGGGCATGCCCAGCTCCGCCACGCGGCCGATCAGCGGCTTGACCCGTACCAGGCCATCCACCATGGAATATTCGGAATGTACGCGCAGGTGAACGAAAGTGTTTGCCATGGTCAGTTGCCAATCAGTGTGCGGATGTCTTCTTCGGTTTGTGGCCCGAACCGGGTTTCAACCAGGTTGCCGGAGGGGTCGACAATGAACGTGGCGGGCAAGCCCACGGGCATTTTCCAGCCGAATTCCGGGCCTGGGTCCTGGCCCAGCATCAGGAACTCGATGCCCATTTCCTCTCCCAGCTGCTCCAGGGCCGTGCCGGTAACGCCATCAAAATTCACACCCAGTACCGAGATGTCCGGCGCCTTGTCCAGCTCGTTCAGTTCGGGAATTTCTTCCAGGCAAGGCTTGCACCATTCTGCCCAGTAGTTCACCAATACCCAGCGGCCACGGAAGTCATCCCAGTTCACGGCCGTACCATCAGCACGCTGCAGCTCGGTATTTTCACAACCGGTGATGGTCGCTGCCGCTAAAACCAGCGTAATTAAAGCCAGGAAACGCCTGAACGGCCGAGGGTACTGCAAGGGATATCCTCCTGTTAGACTACCGCCCTTCGAAAGGACAGCAACCATTACTGTAAACCGGGCATGACCATGACAGAACCAACCCGCATTTTCCATAACCCACGGTGTTCCAAATCACGGCAGACCCTTGAGCTGATTCAGCAAAAGGGCATCGAACCGGAGATTATACGCTACCTGGAGACGCCTCCGACAGAGCAGGAACTGTTACATATCCTTGACCTGCTGGGCTGCGAGCCCCGCCAGCTGATGCGCACTAAAGAAAGCGAATACAAGGAACAGGGCCTGGATAACCCGGAACTGAGCCGGGAACAGCTGGTAAAAGCCATGGTGGCCACCCCCAAACTGATCGAGCGGCCGATTGTACTGGCCAACGGCAAGGCGGCCATCGGCCGGCCACCGGAAAGCGTTCTCGAGATTCTCTGAAGCATTGCACAGGAGCCAGGCATGAGCGATACCAGCCCGTACATTCTTGTTCTTTATTACAGCCGGAACGGCCAGACCGCCGACATGGCTACCCAGATTGGCCGGGGCGTGGCCCGGGTAAGCGGGATGGAAGCGAAGATCCGCACTGTTCCGCCAGTGTCGCCGGACACCACCGCCAGCCTGCCCCCGGTTCCGGATACCGGCGCTCCCTATGCAACCCGGGAAGAGCTGGCCAACTGTGCCGGCCTGGCACTGGGCAGCCCTACCCGCTTCGGAAATATGGCAGCACCGCTCAAGCACTTCCTGGACGGCACCGGAGACCTGTGGCTGAACGGCAAGCTCGCCGGCAAGCCTGGCGGTGCGTTCACCTCCACCGGCAGCCTGCATGGTGGCCAGGAAACCACCCTGCTCACCATGATGCTGCCTCTGCTGCACCACGGCATGGTGCTGTGCGGCCTGCCCTACTCGGAGAGCGCCCTGAATGAAACCAGCACTGGCGGCACTCCCTACGGGCCGTCACACTGGGCCGGCACCGGCGCCCAGCAAGACTTGAGCGAACACGAGAAAGCCCTGTGCCAGGCCTTTGGCGAACGGCTGGCCAGGCTGGCCGTGAAACTGGCTGACTGATTCGAACTCCACCACCCGGAACCTTCTATGCTCCACAACGACAAAGCAAAAACCACGGCACGTCTGACCATCGCCCTGTACATCTCGGTGCTGGCCGGCTTGCTACTGACTACCTTCTACCCGGCACCCGTGGAAGGCGTCTCGATTTCCCTGATGCTAACGGTCAAACTCCTGCCGCTGCTGGCGTTTGCCGTGCCGGTTTTCCGCGGTCATAACCGGGGCTATATCTGGATGGCCTTTGTACTGATCTTCTACTTTACCCAGGCGGTGGTTTCGGCCTGGCTGAGCGAAGGTGCTGCAGGGCCAGTAATCATGACCATTCTCACCTTCCTGCTGTTCACCGTGGCCATGGTGCACCTGAAAGTGAACCGGCCAGTGGCGGCGGGCTAACGCCGGCTATAGCCAGTGCGGGCTGTCAGGCACCCGGCCTCAGCCCGCATTGTTCCAGCAGTTGCTGCCAGTGGCGTGTGTGGCGCATCATTGCGCCATCAAGCTGCTGCCAGAGACTGCCTTCCTCACCAGCCTGCAGGTGTCGGCGAGCCCAGCCACCAAAGACTTCCGGCATTTGCGCTTCCTGCTTCGCCGCCAGCTCTGCGAAACCCGCAATCAGGGTATCGGCCGCCCGGCTGACATCACTCATGTAGGGCTGAACCTCACCGATGTACACACTGAAGAAAAAACTGCGAACGATGTCGGACTGGTTGTTCGGTTTCCCGTTAAGGCATAGCGGCCGTTCTGCCAGCCTGGCCTGAAGCACTTCGGTGCCGGTATCCAGCGTGGCAATGAGCAAGCGGGCACTGTTAACCAGTTGCCCGGCCCGGTATTCGGCCTGCCAGCGCTGATGGATGGCACCCAGATTGTCCAGGGAAACGTCAAGCTGCTGCCGCGACAAGGCCCTCACCGTCTCGTTCAATTGCTCCAGATCCCGCAGCAGGTCAGACACCGGAAGCTGGCCTTCACCCACCGGGTAAAAACCTTTACTCAGGGTAAACAGGTTCTCGATTTCTTCGGTGCCCCAGGTGGCGTTCCAGACAGCCCGGGGCAACGAATCCCGCTTGCTCGCGATCGCTTCAGCCAGGGTTTCCCCAAGCTCTTCATCCTCCACCTCCGGCAGGCAGTCTTCCGCGGCGCGGATAAAGTGCACTTCGTATCGCAGGCGGTTTACCGGCTGCATCACCCTGCCCATGACCGAGTTCTTCTCACCCACCACATACTGCAGCTCACAGCCATACAGCGACAGGAATTCGAGCATGCCGATATCCAGTTCCGGCATGTCCAGAACGCGGTCGCGGCGGCGGGGTAATTGCGATGCCGGCGGCAACTCTTCAGGCAGGGAAACAGCGGGGGCTTCAAGTACCCGGGCCAGGCGTTCCAGGTACTCGGTCATCATCGGCCTGGCTTCGGAGAACGGGTTACATCCAGCCAGAAACAGGGCACAGATACCCGGAACCAGCCATTGCAGCCTTAACAGTCCGGGCATAAATCGACCTCCTAGCGTTTACGCAGCAGCGCGTCTACCTCCGCAAAGTCCCGGGCCACGAAGCGACCGGTGTCCGGCAATTCACCCTCACGTACCAGCCAGGCGGTTTTCATGCCCGCCTGCTCGGCCGCTTCAAGCTCGGCTTCAACGTCCGAGAGAAACAGCACAGAACCCGGCTCGACACCCAGCTCGTCCAGGATGTTACGGTACGACTGCGCTTCTTTCTTACCACCTACGCCGGTATCAAAATACCCAGAGAAAAACGGTGTAAAGTCGCCTTCACTGCTGTGACCAAAAATCAGCTTCTGGGCCTTCACCGAGCCAGAGGAATATACGAACAGTCTCAGGCCCCGATCATGCCAGCGCTGCAGGTAGTCCGCCGCATCCGGGTAGATATCGCCCTTCAGCTCGCCGCTGTGATAGCCCTGCTCCCAGACCATGCCCTGCAAGGCCTTGAGGGAACCTTCCTTGCGGTCCTCGCTGATCCAGCCTTGGAGCACTTCGATAAGGGCTTCCGCGTCCTTACCGTCGACACCGCTTTTCTGTGCCACAATCGCCAGCTGCTCTGCAACCGCCGGCGTGGTGTGGTGATGGGCCCGCACAAACGCCGGCAGGTGTTCGCTGGCGTAGGGGAACAGCACCTCGTGTACAAAGGAGATAGAGCTGGTGGTGCCTTCGATGTCGGTCAGAATCACCCGGATCATCAGGCCACCCCCGCCAGCGCTTCATACCTGGGCAGGGTGGAGGCAATCTCCTCACCAGTAAAGCTGGCCACCCAGCCTTCCGGATTCGTGAACAGGCGAATACAGGTAAATTCCGGCTCCGGGCCCATATCAAACCAGTGGCGGGTGCCATCCGGAACGCTGATCAGGTCATTCTTTTCGCACATCAGGGCATACACCTGATCACCAAAATGCAGGTAGAACAGCCCCTGCCCGCGCACAAAGAAACGCACTTCGTCTTCGCTGTGGGTGTGTTCGTCGAGGAACTTCTGGCGGAAGGCGTCTTTATCCGGGTGGTCCGCGGTCAGGCTGACCACATCGGCGGTCTGGAAACCGCATTCCTGCTTCAGGCTGGCGACCTCATCCGCGTAGGCTTCCAGAATCTGTTCCTGGGTGGCCGAAGCCGGCAGCTCCCGGGTTGGCCATTGCTCAAAGCGCACACCCTGGCTGGCCAGCGTATCGCGAATCACCTGCGGGTCGGTGGTTACGGTGTGGGCCGCTTGCGGCTGGTTCTGCTGGAAAATGCTCAGGGTGGTCATGGGCGGACTCTCATGGTTTCAAGTTCACATTCAAACAGGAATTCAAAGGCTTCCACATGGCGCAGGCAATCGGCCATGGTGGCGCCCCAGGTATACAGGCCATGGCCCCGGATCAGGTAACCCGGTTGTTCCGGATGAGCCCGGAACCATTCGCCGGTCTGTTCCGCCAGGGCCGGAATATCCTGGGTGTTATCGAATACCGGTATCGATAGCCGCCCCTCATGGCTGGTTACCCCGGCAAAGGCTTTTTGCAGTTCATAGCCTTCCAGTTCCAGGGATTTGCCCGGCGGGATCAGGCGGCTGAGCACGGTGGCTTTCACGGAATGGGTATGCAGCACTGCCCCCGCATCCGGAAACACCTGATACAACACCATGTGCAGCAGGGTTTCTGCCGAGGACTTGCAGTTACTCTGGACCGGGTTGCCGTTCAGGTCTACCACCATGACATCACCGGCAGCGAGCTGGCCTTTATGGCGACCGGACACGGTAATAGCAACGTGGTCGCTGTCAATGCGGGCAGAATAGTTGCTGCTGGTGGCCGGCGACCAGCCCCGGTCATACAGGAAGCGCCCGGCATCCACGATGGACTGGGCGGCAATAGCGTATCGGGTCACATCAAACACTGGGATTCTCCGTCTATTACACCAAACCGCTTGATCATGCGGTCAGCGGTAACCGGCGCTGGCGCTTACCGGTCAGTGCAAACAGCGCATTGCCCAGAGCAGGAATAACCGGCGGCACACCCGGCTCGCCCACGCCGGTGGGGGCTTCATCGCTGTCGACAATATCTACCACAACCTCCGGCACCTGGTGCATCTGCAGCAGCCGATAATCGTGGAAGTTGCTCTGCTGGACTTCACCCTTGTTAAAGGTGATTTCGCCAAACAACGCCGCCGTCAGGCCAAACAGGATACCGCCGGAAATCTGGTCTTCCACGATGCGCGGGTTCACCACCTGGCCACAATCCACACTGGCGGTTACCTTGTAAACACGGATTTCACCGTTTTCGATACCGGCTTCCACCACCTGGGCTACGTAAGTGCCAAAACTCTGGAATAGCGCTATGCCGCGCGCCCTGCCTTCCGGGAGCGGCGTGCCCCACTGCGCCAGTTCCGCCGCCCGTTCCAGAACCCTGGCGTGGCGCGGCTCCCTGACCAGCAGTTTTCGACGGAATTCCAGGGGATCCTGCCCGGCCTCGTGGGCCAGTTCGTCCATAAAGGTTTCAACAGCAAACCCATTGTGGGAGTAGCCTACTGAGCGCCACCAGGTGATGGGCACGCCGGGGTCGGTATGGGTGTGTCGCACGCTGACATTCGGAACCTGATAGGGATAGCCGATAGCTCCTTCTATGGCAGACACATCTTTTGGTGTGGCCAGGCCCTCAACCATCAAACCCACTTTACCGAGGGTGTTGTAGAGAAATTTCGGTGCCCAGGGGTACTGTGCCGGCGCAGCATTGCGCACGTACCAGTCCAGAACCTGCGGGCCGACAATCTGGTGATCCCAGCCGGTGAGGTCAGAACCGTCCAGGCTGGCAGTCATACGGTGCAGCATGGCCGGGCGCCAGAAACCGTGGCGCATGTCTTCTTCCCGGGACCAGATCAGTTTGACCGGCACCTTCAGCTCATAGGCCACAGCAGCGGCTTCCTCGATGTAATCCTGGGTCAGCCGGCGACCGAATCCGCCACCCAGGAAGGTGGTGTGCACAGTCACGTCATCCGGTGAAAGGTCCGAATTCCGGCAGGCCGCAATGCGCCCGAGATCCGGTGCCTGCGTTGGTGCCCAGATCTCCATGCCGCCATCGTGGTACCAGGCGGTGGCATTCATGGGTTCCATCGGCGCATGGGCCAGGTATGGCTGCTCATACTCAGCTTCCACCAAGCGCCCGGCTTTGCTGATGGCCTCTTCCACATCGCCTTCAGAGCGTTCCTGCTCGCCGGGGTCTTCACTGGCAGCTTTACGATAGCCCTCGAACACCTCATCCACCGTGGTATCCAGGGCCTCGGAGAAATCCCACTCCACGCGCACAGCCTGCTGTGCTTTCCGGACTTTCCAGTAACTGCCGGCCACCACGGCGACACCGCGTTCAGTGATAAACGCCGCCTGCACGCCAGCCATGGCCAGGATCTCATCGCGGTTAAACGATTGGGCACGGCCTCCGTAGCGAGGGCTGCGGGTCATCACCGCGTACACCATGCCCGGCAGCTCGACATCAATGCCGTAAACCGCGGTGCCCGTGGCCTTGGCCCGGGCGTCCAGTTTGCCGGCCTGCTTGCCGATGTATTTCCATTCCGAACGGGGTTTGAGCGGCACATCGCCCCGAATCACTTCTTTATCCGCCAGCTCAACCAGCTGGCCATAACGCAGGGAATCCACCCCGTTGGGATGAAGCACCCGGCCGTTGTCGGTACGGCAGTTATTGGCATCCACGCCCCAAACCCGGGCGGCGGCCATAACCAGCATCAACCTGGCAGACGCTCCCGCTTCCCGCAGGGGCTGCCAGCTGCTCGCTACGCTGGTACTGCCGCCGGTCAGTTGCAGGCCGATAAACGGGTTACGGTATTCCGGCGCTACCGGCGCGAACTTCACCTGAATCCGGGCCGGATCCACATCCAGCTCTTCCGCAATCAGGGTCGTCAGGCCGGTGTAGGTGCCCTGCCCCATTTCAACCCGGGCCAGGGTGAAGGTAATTTCGTCCTGCTTGTTGAGCTCCAGCCAGACATCCGGCGTCCATTCACCGGTTTCCGGCTCGAAGCCGGTTTGTACCGAGGCACAACCCGGGAGCGACAAGGCCAGTACCAGACTGCCGGAGGCACCGGTGCTGACTTTCATAAAATCACGGCGGTTCATGGTCATATCAGGCGCCCTCCTGCCCAGGCTGATAATGGCCAACACCGCCGGCCACCGATTCCACCGCGGCCACAATGCGGGCGTAGGTACCGCAGCGGCACAGGTTGCCGGTCATGGCCGCCACGATGTCATCCCGGGAGGGCGAAGGGTTATTTGCCAGCAGGTGGGCAGCGGTCATAATCTGGCCAGACTGGCAATAGCCGCACTGGGGAACGCCCTCGCTGATCCAGGCCTGCTGCAGGGGATGCAGATTGCCGCCCTCTGACAGCCCTTCAATGGTGGTAATCTCGGCACCATCCACCAGCTCAATGGCGGTGGAGCAGGAACGGGCCGGCTGGCCATTCACGTGCACGGTGCAGGCGCCACACAGGCCGGCACCACAACCAAACTTGGTGCCTTTCAGGCCCAGTTCATCCCGGATGACCCACAACAGGGGCGTATCCGGATCCACATCCACCGTGTGCCGGTTTCCATTCACTGTCAGGCTGAACGCCATGAGCCGTTCCTCTTGTTGTTTTGGCGTGGTTTGAAGCAAGCCCGCGGGCTTACTTCACCACTTCCTTACCGTCTTTATTCACCCAGATCTTGCGCTCGCCGGAATCGACCTGGCCATTGGTGTTCCAGACTTCCCGGTTCTGGGTTGCCTCATCCACCTTGCCGTTGTCGTTCCAGATCACCCGGTCTTTACAGCCGGTCAGGGCAAAAAGGCTTGCTAACATCAACACTGCTACAGAACGCTTGGTCATATTACTTTCCTCGTTTGTCACACTGTTCAGGCACCCTAGCGGCTGCCGTGTACTTCCCGGTTATGCTGTTTGTCCCGCTCGCTTTTGCGCACCATCACGTAGACGGCACCGGTGCCACCGTGGTGCTTCTGGGCCGAATGGAACGCCAACACGCTGTCCAGCTCCGGCAACCACTTGGCCAGGTAACTCTTCAGCTGGGCAATCCCGTCCGGATTACGCTCCCCTTTGCCATGCAGGATAATCACCGAGGGCAGGCCATAGCGCACGCAATCGTTAATAAAAGCGAACACTTCCCGCCGGGCCTCTTCTACGGTCATCCGGTGCAGGTCCAGCCGGGCTTCAATGGGATACTGGCCCAGCCGCAACTTTCGGAACACCCCATGCTGAATGCCCGGACGCATCCAGCTCAGTACATCGTGGGCCGTCAACGGCTCCACCATGTCTGAGGTCAGCGGGTTCAGGTCGCGCACCGGGGTCTCTACCGCAGCCTGCTGGCGTGCCAGGTGGCCAGGCGTCAGTTCCCGTGGAACCGCCACTTCCGCTTTGTTGGGTTTACGGATCCGCCGGACATCCTTCATCTCTTCGAGGAAGGCCAGGCGTTCGTCTTTACTGGTCATGACACTAACTGCTTCCGGATTGACAAGTATCAGAACTCTACCACTGCCCGGGGCTACCATAAAGCAGACAACCGACAAGGTTTGCGACGAAAATCGTAAGGTACAACAACGACCTGCTGCACTACACTGCAGAAGGACAACAATAACGAATGAGCGCCGGTAACCCGCCGCGCCACCAGGATCAGGACGAACTCCGCTATGGCCGCAGCAAACCAGGACACCACCCGCCCCCAGAATACCCGCGCGATTATGTCGTTCCTGCGGGAACATGCACCCTTTTCAAGCATGGACGACACCCACCTGGCGCACTTTGCCGAACATGCCACCCTCAGCTTCTACGCGGACGGTGATGTGGTGCTGTCGCCGGAAGACGGGCAGGCCAAGCGATTCTACGTGGTCAAGCAAGGCCGGATCCGGGGCGAGCGCCAACACAAAACCGAAGAGCGAACCGAAACCACCTTCGAAATCAGTCAGGGCGAATGCTTCCCCCTGGCAGCGCTGGTGGGCGAGCGGCCGACCCGCACACTGCACCGGGCGGCCGGGGACACCTTCTGCCTGAGCATCGAGAAGAAAGATTTCGTAACCCTGATTTCTGAAAGCGAGCCGTTCCGGGACTTCTGCCTGCGCGGGGTCAGCAGCCTGCTGGAGCAGGTAAACCAGCGCCTGCAATCCAAGGCCATGGCCTCGATCGGCTCCAGTAACAGCCTGGACACCCCGCTGGAACGCTATGCCCTGCGCAATCCGATCGTCTGCTCCCCGGACCTGCCGGTGCGCAAAGCCGTGGCCCGGATGCACGAAAACAACGTGGGCAGCATCATCATTACCGATGACGGCCGCCACCCCACCGGCATTTTTACCCTGCGCGACCTGCGCACCATGGTTGCCGAAGAAAAGGGGCCACTGGACACGCCCATCAGCCAGGTAATGACGTCGAACCCCTGCTGCCTGCCGTCAACCGCCGATGCCTTTGAGGCAGCCATGCTGATGGCGGAACATCACTTTGCCCATTTGTGCGTGGTGGACGAAGAACAACGGCTCATCGGCGTGGTTTCGGAGCGGGACCTGTTCTCCCTTCAACGGGTAGACCTGGTCAACCTTGCCCGCACCATCGGCACCGCTACCCACCTGCGCACTTTGGTGGCCCTGCGCACCGATGTTTCCAGGCTGGTGGATGCCATGCTGGCCCATGGCGCGGACTCCGGCCAGGTGGTCAAGATCATCACCACCCTGAATGATGTCACCGTGCGAAGGGTGCTGGAACTGAACCTGAAAAAGAACGATCCGGGCATTCCCTTCACCTGGCTCACCTTCGGCAGCGAAGGCCGGCAGGAACAGACCCTGCTGACCGACCAGGACAACGGTATCCTGTTCGAGACCCCGGAAGGCATGACTCCGGAACAGGTTCGTGAAAAGCTGCTGCCCTTCGCCCGCAAGGTCAATGATGAGCTGGCTGAGTGCGGCTTCACCCTGTGCAAGGGCAACATTATGGCCAGCAACCCGAAACTGTGCCTGAGCATTGGCGAATGGGACGACTGGTTTATCCGCTTTATCGATGCGTCGACTCCGCAGAACCTGGTCTATTCATCCATTTTCCTGGATATGCGCGCTGTATTCGGCCCGTCGGAACCGCTGCACCGGTTACTCGAAAACGTACTGGCCCGCATCCGCAAGAACGCCCTGTTCCAGAAAATGCTGGCCGGCAACGCCTTGCAGCGCAAACCGCCGCTGACCATGTTCCGCAACTTCCGTTACCTGAACGACGAGAAAAAGCACTCCCTGGACCTGAAACGCCAGGGGCTGGCGCCGTTTGTGGAATCCGTCAGGGTGTTCGCCCTGGCCCACGGTGTTGAAACCGCCAACACACTGGAACGGATTGATGCACTGGCCCGAAAAGATGTGTTCGACGCCAAGGATGCCAACGCATGGAAAGAAGCCTACAGCCTGATTCAGGCCATCCGCATGCGCGCCCACCAGGAAATGCTCGATAAAGGTGAAGAGCTGACCAACTACATAGATCCGGATGACCTGAACCCGCTGGACAGACGGATACTGCGGGAATCCTTCCGCCAGGCCCAGCGGCTGCAGCAAAAACTGGAAATCACCTACCAACTATAGGCCGGCAACCATGCTCGAACAGATCAAACAATGGCTGGCCCAGCGTCGGGGCGGCGTTACCGGTGACCACGACACCGACAGCCTGCCGGCCCCGAAAACGGCCAGCGACCAGCTGCTGGCCCGTTCCCGGCTGATCGTGCTGGACCTGGAAACCACCGGGCTCAACTTCTCGAAAGACGAAGTCATCGCCATTGGCGCGGTGGCCATCGAAAGCGGCGTCATCCACCTGAATGACCAGTTTGACCTGATCCTGCGCCGCCCGGAGCTGGATATCAGCGAAACCGTGCTGATTCACGGCATTGGCCCTGAAGCCCTGACCCAGGGCCATGAGACCGAGGATGCACTGCTGCACCTGCTGGAGTGGATGAACGGCGATCCCATCCTGGCCTACCACTCGGCGTTCGACCAGAAATTCCTCGAGAAGACCCTGAAAGCCCAACTGGGTTACACATCCCAGCACCTGTGGATGGATGTGGCAGAGCTGTTACCGGCGTTTTTTCCCCACGCCGAGACCAAGGGGCGCGGGCTGGATAACTGGGCCGACTACTTCAATCTTCAAATTAGTGAACGGCATCACGCTGCGGCAGATGCGATGGTAACGGCCGAATTAACCCTTGCAGCGCTCAATATGGCTCAGAAGAAAGACGTAAAAACCCTGAAAGAACTGGTCGATAAACTGCATTATCAACGCCGTTTACAGCAGATGCACCGACTTTGATTTAGCCCAGCTTATCGTTGATGTCCTTGATCAAATGCAAGGCAAGTTACTGAGACTTAGACTATTTGCCAATATCCTCAAACGCATTGACCGGTAAAGTCGGAGATGACAACAAGTCGGAGAAGTATTACATGAATAATAAATTCTCTTTCCGCACCACCCCAGCAAAAAACCAGCAAAGCTCTACAACAACAATACAGGAGTGATTTTGTATGTCAGGTCATAGCTACGACGCTGAGAACTACTGGAAGGCGAACCTACGCCTTATCTTTGGCAGTCTGATCATATGGGGCCTGTGCTCCTATGGCGCCGCCATCCTGCTACGCCCCATGCTGGCCGGCATTGAAGTCGGCGGCACCGACATTGGCTTCTGGTTCGCCCAGCAAGGCTCGATTCTTACCTTCATTGTTCTGATTTTCTTCTACGCCTGGCGCATGAACAAAATCGACGAACAATTCGGCGTACACGAGGAGTAAGAACCAATGAGCCAATTTGCAATTAACCTATTGTTTGTAGGGGGCTCGTTCCTCCTCTATATCGGCATTGCCATCTGGGCGAAGGCCGGTAGCACCAGCGACTTCTACGTTGCTGGTGGCGGTATTCACCCGGTAACCAACGGTATGGCTATCGGTGCCGACTGGATGTCTGCGGCATCCTTCATCTCCATGGCGGGCCTGATTGCCGCCGGCGGTTACGCCAACTCCACCTTCCTGATGGGCTGGACCGGCGGTTACGTGCTGCTGGCCATGCTGCTGGCCCCGTACCTGCGGAAGTTCGGCAAGTTCACGGTACCCGAGTTCATCGGTGATCGTTACTACAGCCCCAACGCCCGTCTCGTCGCGGTTATCTGCCTGATCATCGCATCTGTCACCTACGTTATCGGCCAGATGGCTGGCGCCGGGGTTGCGTTCTCCCGCTTCCTCGAAGTTGAAGCGACCAACGGCCTGATCATCGCAGCCGTGGTTGTATTCATCTACGCGGTACTCGGCGGCATGAAGGGCATCACCTACACCCAGGTAGCCCAGTACTGCGTTCTGATCGTTGCCTACACCATTCCGGCGGTGTTCATCTCCCTGCAACTGACCGGCAACCCGATTCCGGGCCTGGGCATGTTCTCTACCCACACCGAATCCGGCATGCCGCTGCTGGCCAAGCTGAACCAGGTTGTGACCGACCTTGGCTTCCGCGAGTACACCGCAGATGTGGACAACAAACTGAACATGGTTCTGTTTACCCTGTCCCTGATGATCGGTACCGCGGGTCTGCCCCACGTAATCATCCGCTTCTTCACGGTTCCCAAGGTTGCTGACGCGCGCTGGTCCGGCGGCTGGGCCCTGGTCTTCATCGCCCTGCTGTACCTGACTGCGCCGGCTGTAGCGTCCATGGCTCGTCTGAACCTGATGACCACCATCTATCCGGAAGGCACCGCTGCCCAGCCGATCGAATACGATCAGCGTCCGGGCTGGATTGCCACCTGGGAAGAGACCGGTCTGATCACCTACGAGGACAAGAACAACGACGGCCGTATCCAGCTGTATAACGACAAGAACGCTGACTTCGCCGCTACCGCTTCCGAGCGTGGCTGGGAAGGCAACGAGATGGTTGTTAACAACGATATCCTGGTACTGGCCAACCCTGAAATCGCCAACCTGCCGAGCTGGGTTATCGGCCTGATCGCCGCAGGTGGTCTGGCAGCAGCCCTGTCGACTGCAGCGGGTCTGTTGCTGGCAATCTCCTCGGCGGTGAGTCACGACCTGATCAAAGGCCGACTCAACCCGAACATCAGCGAGAAAGGCGAACTGATGGCGGCCCGTATCTCCATGGCGGTTGCCATTGTGGTTGCTACCTGGCTGGGCGCCAACCCTCCGGGCTTCGCAGCCCAGGTGGTAGCGCTGGCATTCGGTATCGCGGCAGCCTCCCTGTTCCCGGCGCTGATGATGGGTATCTTCTCCAAGCGTGTGAACAACGTGGGCGCAACCCTGGGTATGCTGTCCGGTCTGATCTTCACCCTGGTGTATATCTTCATCTACAAAGGCTGGTTCTTCATCCCGGGCACCAACAACCTGGCAGACACGCCTGAAAACTGGGTACTGGGTATCTCCCCGCTGTCCATCGGTGCAGTTGGTGCTGTGGTCAACTTTGCGGTAGCCTTCGCAGTATCCAAAGTGACTGCTGAACCGCCCGTTGAGATCCAGGAACTGGTTGAAAGCGTCCGTTACCCGCGCGGTGCCGGATCTGCCCAAGACCATTAAACTGCAAGACAGCCTGAATCATTGCCTGCAATGACAGGTTGATACCGAACGGGCTTCCTCTGTGAGGGAGCCCGTTCTTTTTTGAGGATACCGATTTATGTTCTGGACTTTTGTTGCCACTGTATTCTGCGGACTGGGTGCTGCCGGTATTGCCCTGGGCATTCGTGCCGCCACCGCCAAGCGCGCGCCAAAATGGATTATCCCGGTGTTTGCCGGCGCCGGTATGCTCGGCTACCTGATCTACGGCGAATACACCTGGTATGACCACAAGCGCTCACTGCTGCCGGAAGAGGCCGTTGTGGTAAACACCGAACAGGAAAAGATCTTCTTCCGTCCGTGGACCTTTGTTTTCCCGTACGTAACCGCGTTTTCCACGGTGGATGTGGCCAGCATCAGCAAAGATACCCCGGATTCCAATATTGTCCGGTTTACCCTTTACCGCTTCTCCCAGACCGTTACCGATGCCGTTTCGCACCGGGTTCACCTGATCAACTGCCAGAGCCGAGAGCTGGTACCGCTGGGTTCCGATGGAAGCCCCAGGGTCGACAATATGAAACTGCTGAACCTTCAGGATCCCCTGTACACAACTGTTTGCGGGGCCTGAATAACCAAGACCGGATAGCAACCCATCATGATTAGCGCCTGGCTGCTTGTACTGATTTCGATCTCCTACATCTCCCTGCTGTTCCTGATTGCCTGGGCGGGTGACCGCCACCCCGGGCTTTACCGGAACAGGTTGGCGCGAACCCATGTTTACGGTCTTTCCCTGGCGGTTTACTTCACCTCCTGGACCTTCTACGGCGCGGTCGGCCGCGCCACCCAGGAAGGCTTTGGCTTCCTCCCCATCTATCTGGGGCCCCTGCTGGTTTTCGTGTTCTTTGCGCCCCTGTTACGACGAATCATCTACATCAGCAAGCGCAACAACAGCACCTCGATTGCCGACTTCATCGCTTCCCGCTATGGCAAATCACAACTGCTGGCAGCCATGGTGGCAATCTTCGCGCTGATCGGCAGCGTGCCTTACATCGCCCTGCAGCTGAAAGCCATTGCCCTCGGCTTCAACGTACTGTCCAGCACCGGCGATACCTACCAGGAGATCAGTACTGCGGCCTGGAACGATTCGGCCTGGTACATCACCCTTGCCCTGGCCGTGTTCACAGTGCTGTTCGGCACCCGCCACCTGGAGTCTACGGAACACCACCGTGGCATGATCCAGGCGGTGGCCTTTGAATCCCTGATCAAGCTGATCGCCTTTGTCGCCGTCGGCCTGTTCGTCGGGTACGGGCTGTTCAACGGTTTCGGTGACCTGTTTCAGAAGGCCGCCGAGGCGGACCTGATTGGCACCCTGACCACAGACGCTATAGAGGCACCGGCATTCCTCACCCAAACCCTGGTGGCCATGCTGGCGATTATCTGCCTGCCACGACAGTTCCACGTGATGGTGGTTGAAAACACGGACCACCGGGATTTCGAGGTTGCACGCTGGGCCATGCCCATCTACCTGGTGATTGCCAGCGCCTTTGTGATCCCCATCGCCGCTGGCGGCTTGCTGCACGCAGACATGGCCGGAAGTGACCCGGACATCGTTATCCTTCAGCTCCCGATCATGGCTGGCGAGCAATGGCTGGCAGTACTGGCGTTTCTTGGCGGCGGCTCTGCCGCGGCTGCCATGGTGATTGTCTGCTCGGTAGCCATCGCCACCATGGTCAGCAACGAAATCATCATGCCCGGGCTGTTGCGTTTCTTCCGCCCGCGCATGAACCGCCGGACAGATCTCAGCTTCCTGCTCTTGTCCATACGCCGGGCCGCGATCTTTGTCGTGTTGCTGACCGCCTATGGCTTTTACCGAATGGCCGGGGCCGATTACAGCCTCACCGCCTTCGGACTGCTCTCGTTTGCCGCTGCTGCCCAGTTCGGCCCGGCCCTGGTTGGCGGCATTCTGTGGCGCCGGGGTAACTACACCGGCGCAGTCTGGGGCCTTGGCCTCGGTTTCCTGATGTGGTGCTATACCCTGCTCCTGCCTGCACTGGCTGCTACCGGCTGGATATCCGCCGGGTTCATCGAGAACGGCCTCTTCGGCTGGCACTGGACCCGCCCAACTGCCCTGTTTGGCTCTGAACTGGACCAGACCAGCCATGGCATTCTGTGGAGCCTGGGGGTTAACACGGGGACCTACATCTTGCTGTCGCTGGTCACCCGGCAACGTATTCGCGAAAAGATACAAATTGCCGCGTTCTTCCATGAGGCCCAACCAAAAGCGGAAAGCGCCCAGCACCAGAGCTGGCAGGGTGAAATTCTGACCTCTGACCTGCAAGCCCTTACCGACCGCTTCATGGGTGAGGAACGCTCGGAAAGCATCTTCCGGAACTACGAGCGGCGTAATGCCATTCGGCTGCATCCGCACCGGCCTGCCTCATCGCACCTGATGAAGTACATCGAGCGGCAGTTGGCCTCGGTCATCGGTGCCTCGACCGCCCGCGTCGTATTGGAATCCACCCTGACCGGTCGCGACATGCAGATCGAAGACGTGGTCAGCATCGTTGATGAAGCCTCCCAGGCCATGACCTTCAGCCGGGAATTGCTGCAATCCGCCATCGAGAACATCAGTCTCGGAGTGTCTGTGGTGAATCACCAGCAACAGCTGGTGGTCTGGAACCACCGCTACCTGGAATTGTTCCATTACCCGAAAGGGTTTGTCCGGGTAGGCCGGCCTGTCGAAGACCTGATGCGTTACAACCTGACCAACGCCAACCTGTCGGCCCGGCGTATCGACGAGATCATAGAAGACCGTTGCAGCGCCATGCGCGACGGCAAGCCCATGTCCTACGAACGCCAACGACCGGACGGTACGGTGGTCAGGGTAGACGGCAGCCCTATACCCGGCGGTGGTTACGTGACCACCTTCCAGGACATCACTGCCATGCGGCGCACCGAACAGGCGCTTAAAGAAACCAACATCTATCTGGAGCAACGGGTTCGGGAACGCACCCAGGAATTGCAGGTAATCAACGAGCAGATGCTCAAGGCCAAGTCCGTGGCGGAACAGGCTAACCAGAGCAAGACCCGCTTCCTTGCCTCAGCCAGCCATGACCTCCTGCAGCCACTGAACGCTGCCCGGCTGTTTACCTCGGCCCTTTCCGGCAAGATCACCGATGGCGAACCGAAACAGCTGGTCGAGCACATCGACAGCTCACTCGGGGCCGCAGAAGAAATCATCAGCACCCTGCTGGATATTTCCAAGCTGGATGCCGGTGCCCTGGAGCCGGATATTACGGTATTCCCGGTTAACGACCTCCTGAAGCACCTGGCTACCGAGTTTTCCGCCATTGCCAAGGACCAGGAGTTGGAACTGCACGTGGTGCCCAGCTCGGCCTGGGTACGCTCGGATGCGAAGCTATTGCGGCGGGTAGTCCAGAATTTCCTGTCCAATGCCATCCGCTATACCGCAAGTGGCAAGATCCTCATGGGCTGTCGGCGCATGAAGGGCTTCCTGCGTATTGAAGTCTGGGATACCGGCCCCGGGATGTCCGAAGAGCAACTCGCTCACATCTTCGAGGAATTCAGGCGCTTCCAGCACGGCCGGGACAAGAAGGGGCTCGGCCTCGGACTGGCCATCGTCGACCGTATCAGTGGCATGCTGGACCACCCGGTAACCGTGCACTCAACCCAGGGCAAAGGCAGTACTTTTGCCGTCACCGTGCCCAGGGCTCCGGCAGAGCAGGTCCATGCCAGTGCCAGCAAGGCAGGCAGCAACTCCAGAAGGGTGTCCAGTCTGGGCGGCCTGAAGGTGCTGTGCATCGATAACGATGCGGCAATCCTTCAGGGAATGGTCGCACTACTGAGCAACTGGCAGTGCGAGGTAACCGCCGCGGAAAGTCTGGAAAGCGCCCTGAACAAGCTCGAAGGCCATAAACCGGATATCATCCTGGCGGATTACCAGCTGGATGATAACCGTAACGGGCTCGATGCCATGGACGGCATCAGAGAAGTTCTGGGAGCCGGTATCCCGGGCATCCTGATCACCGGCTACATGGCGCCGGAGGTACGTGAAGATGCGATCAGCCGGGGCTACCAGGTGCTTTACAAGCCGGTTAAGCCGGCGGCATTGCGGGCACTGGTGAACAAGCAGCTCAAACAGAAGCGCTGACACTGCACAAGGGAAAAATCAAAAGGGTGTCTCAAATATGACACCCAGGCCCGTTAGTCCACTGTATATTTTCTGATCTGCTTATATAGTTTCCTCTGAAACCATCAACGGTTAACCACAGAGGGACAGGGAATGCCACGGGGCCACGCGCTTATCATCGAGGACTCTTCAACAGCGCGCATCATTCTTGCGCGCTTGCTCGAGCGTGCGGACATTTCCAGCAAAGCCGTGGCCACAGCCGAAGAAGCCTTTCCGGTTCTTCAATCCGATCACTTTGATGTCATCTTCCTCGATCATATGCTGCCAGGCATGAACGGCTTCCAGGCCCTTGAAAAGCTGAAGAGCCTGCCGGATACCCGTGATATCCCCGTATTCATGTACACCTCCCAGAACGCCGGAAAATACATCGAAGAGGCCCGGGCGCTCGGTGCCGCCGGGGTTATCCGCAAGCAGGTGGACCGTGAGCAGCTGATGCGAACCCTGGACCTGATTCTCTCAGACATCCCGGAGCCGGAGCACAGTGAAGCGCTCAGGCTGGCTGTGGAGAACGTCGGACAACCTGTTACCGAAGCTCCGGAACAGGCACAGAGGAAGATCAGCGGACGAATGTCCACCCTGGAGGTGGCCTACGAAGAACTGGAAGAGCAACTCAGGGAACTCAAACAGCAGCAGGAAGAAAAATATATCCATCAGGCAGAGCAAAGCAGGCGCCTGAGAAAGAACACACGATGGCTGTCGGCCGCCGTGGTAACGCTGGTAATCGCCCTGGCCTGGATAACCAGCCGGCAAGCAGGGCAACTTCAGGCCCACGCAGAACGGACCAGTGACCGCTTTGCGCTGATGCAAAGCATTATGGGTGGTCTGATAGAGCTGATTAGTAAATAGCTCGGCCCGGAAGGCCTTCTATCATTTTCCCCAGACCTGAAATGAAAAAACCCCGACAGCAACGCTGTCGGGGGGTTTGGTATTAAGAGCCTGACGATGACCTACTCTCACATGGGCGAACCACACTACCATCGGCGCTGGTCTGTTTCACGTCTGAGTTCGGGATGGGATCAGGTGGTTCCAGACCGCTATGGTCGTCAGG